>NZ_JANBWE010000001.1:900000-1142009 GCF_024259515.1 Salirhabdus salicampi
AGCGAAAATGAAAGACCACGCTTTATTTAAATTAATGGAAGCCTTAAAGAAAGAACCGAGTATAGAAGTTGTTGATGGTGCTTCGTTCTATGTTAAGGAAAAATAAAGGATAAATATGCAAGATTTTACACATATTAAAAATATAAAGTGATGAGAAAGGAGGTTGAAGATGGAGGGAAATTCTCGTGAGGATATACGCAAAAGGACTGTAGAAGGTGGTCGGGATATTGAGTTTTCCAGGGAATTAGCAGATCACGACGATTTAGAAGCACAGGAAAGAGCAAAAGAAGCAGATGCTCGAGCGAAAAAGAAACAATAACGCAAGTACATAACAGGGTGACAACTGTTAAAGTGTATGTAGGAAAGACCAATTCTGTAGTAGAATTGGTCTTTTTAATCATTCCATATAATTGTCCCATACTTCTCTTCAAAGTCGATTATTACATCAAAATAATGTTTCTTATAGAAGTGTTCTAGTCGTCCTATGTGATCCCAGTCTCTCTTTACTATATCACCAGTAATATATTGTATATTTTGTTGACGGGCTATATTTTTTAAATAATTCATAACAACTGAACCGTAACCTTTATCCGCTGGGCCTTTAATATCAGCGATATGAATTGTATTTTCATCCTTATATTCTGCTTCTAATAAAAAGTCCCAGTTCCCTTTAAATGAAGTTTGACAATCATTCAACATAATTTTGCAATTGTTGCCATCATCATAAGTGGAAATAACCGTCCATTCATCTTTTTTCGTTTGTTCAATACCTACAACATCCCATTTTTTGGCGATGTTTATAATATTTTCTCTCATGCGGAACATTTGAAATTCTAGATCATCAAGGACTTCTTTTGCATCACGTTCATTCGTTTCGTTCTCTAGTAATTTCATAAAACTCATGATATCGCCCTTTCTAAAAAATTACACAGTGGGTTATTTTACTAGATAATTGGGAAACACTCAACCGAAATTTCAAAAAAGTTTTAAGAACTTTAGACAAAAAAACACATAAAAAACAGTTAATGTATACAATTTGTGCTACGTCTATTATAATGTTGATAAAAAGATATCGTTAAAGGATGAGTCAAAGTTGGACTATCAAAGAGCCTTAACAATTATGAAGGATAACGGTTATAAACAGACAAAACAGAGAGAGAAACTGTTGAAATTATTTCAACAAAAAGAGGAATATATGCCCGTAAAAGAAATTTTTGAGCAGTTTCAGGAAGATTTCCCTGGTGCTAGTTACAATACAATTTATCGTAATCTTTACGCCCTTGTAGATATAGGAATATTAGAATCAACACAGCTAAATGGTGAGCAGCACTTTCGCTTCCATTGTGACACAGTGGGGCATCACCACCACTTTATTTGTACTGAGTGTGGCTCAACCAGTCCAATTGATATATGTCCGATGGAAGAGGTTAGTGGGCGATTAAACGGCTTTGAGATTCAAAACCATAAATTTGAAGTATATGGAAAATGTCCATCTTGTCATTAATTCAGGGAACTTCCCTGATTTTTTTTATCTTTTCATAAATCGTAACAATTACCATTTACAAATCGTAATCATTACGATATAATCACTTTGGATTAAATAAAGAGGAGTGAAAACCATATGGGGAAACGGAATGTACTGCTATCATTTATACTAATTCTAACTATTAGTCTAGCAGCTTGCTCTACATCAGCTTCAAATGAAAAAGATGAAAACGAGAATCTAACAATATATACAACGATTTATCCATTGCAATTTTTTGCTGAACAAATTGGTGGGGAACATGTAAGTGTTAGCTCAATCTTACCGGCAGGAGGAGATGCACATACATTTGAACCATCATCGAAGATGATTGTAAACATTGCAAAAGCCGATATGTTCATTATGAATGGATTTGGATTAGAAACATATGCGGAGAAAATATCAAACGCTATTGAACGTGAAAATGTAATCGTTCTTGAAGCATCAGAAGGAATTAATGTAAAGAATCATGAACATGACGAGGATCATGAAGGACATGATGAACACGGCGATGGAAACCATGATGAGCACGAGGAACATGGAGAACACGGTGAAGAAAACCATGATGAGCACGAGGAACATGATGAACATGGTGAAGAAAACCATGACGAGTATGAAGAGCAACATGAAGGACACGACCATGGTGATGATGACCCACACATTTGGTTAGATCCTACTCACGCCATTACAATGGCTGAAAATATTAAAGATGTGCTGATTGAATTAAAGCCTGAAGCTAAAGAAGAATTTGAAGCAAACTTCGCATCACTAAAGGAAGAACTAAAAAAACTTGATGAAGCCTTTCACCATCATATACTTGAACAAGACGAAAAGAAAATTCTCGTATCCCATGCTGCATTTGGATATTGGGAAGCAGCCTATGGTCTTGAACAAATAGCAGTAACCGGGTTATCTCCGTCTTCAGAACCATCTCAAAAGCAAATTGAAAATATATTAAATCTCGTAGATGAACTACAGTTACATCATATTTTATTTGAGCAAAATGTGACGCCTAAAGTAGCAGATTTAATACGAGAAGAAATGAATTTAGAAGTTTTACGTATTCATAATTTGGCTATATTAACAGATGATGATATAGAAAATGGAGAAGATTACTTCAGTTTAATGTATCGTAATTTGGATGTGTTAGTCGAGGCATTGTCTCACAAGTAAACATTCGGTCTCAATACATGAAGAAAACAGTCCAGTTAAATCTTAATTGGTTCAGTAACGGGAGAGAAAACAATAAATAACACACTAAAAAGGAGTACAAATCGCATAGCGTTTCGTACTTCTTTTTTTATTGATATGACAGATTTATCTGGTTTTAACACCCAAATCGATATATATAGAAGCCTTATTAACAAACATACATAAATTTATGTACAGAGTGAAATTATGGTGCTAAAACGAGTGTTAAAAACTATGCATTTTTATACATCATTTTCGATGCTAATAATGAGTTATCTTGTTTTTTGGAAGGTTTTTTGGGATTTTATGTTAAAATATTTAGAGAGAAGTAGAAAAGGTAATTCAACTAACGAGGCAGGAATATTTAAAAAGGAATGCAAACGAACTAAAGTTATTGAATGAATGATGTGAAATTGTAAAAGAGGTGAAACTATGGGATTTCTGAAATCAAAAAAAATTCTTGTTTTCGCCGTCGTTTTATTTAGTATTATGGGATTTATTTTTTACTTCTTTTACGGTACACCATGGGACATGATTGCATATAAAAGTAAGTTTGAGACATATTTAGAAGATAAATATAATCAGGATTTCGTCATAAAAGAAATCTCATATGATTTTCTACACGGAGGAACATATCACGCATACGCCTTTTCTAAGAATTACCCAGAAGTAACATTTCACATAGGACAAAATCCGAAATTAAATGAAATTGATGATGCGTATCACTATGAAATGTGGAGGTATCAAGCAAAAAATGAGATAAGTCCTATTATAGAAGATATATTTCCTAATAGAATAAACCATGCAGTAGAGGTTAAGGATTTTATAGCCCCCCATGTTACAGAGAACTCAAATGTACCTAATTTTAGAGATATCGTAACTTTAGAAATTGGCATCGCTATGAATCATACTAAGATTACTAAAGAGAACGAAGAAACAGAAATGAAAAAGGCATTTCGACTCCTTGAAGCATTATATGAAAAAGATGTGAATATTGGTCACTTTGGAATTAGCTATAAAAATAAGACATTGCAAATAAACTCAAGTGAAATTAAGTCCGTAAATGAGTATGTCGATGTAAAGAAATGGTTTAATGATTACGAAAAATAATGTAAGTTTTTTTAAAAAAAACGGGGCGTTAACCAAAGAAGGGTTAATGCTTTTTTTGTTGAAGTTTTTGTACTAACGGAGCAGGATAGTTGAGTTGCGGTTTATAAATACGACATATTAATGAGGGGATTTGTTGAGTGAAAAAGATACTGTTCTTATTTTTGATGATAGGTACACTCCTATTAATCGTAAGTTGTTCAGGGAATAAACTAGAGGGAACTACTAAACCACCAATTCCTGAAGTTGAGATAGATTTAGTTGATATTCCCGTTGTAAGGGGAGGTTATTGTTGGTATGAGTGTGCTGACACTCCTTCTATTCCAGAAATTGTTGAAAGAAAAGAACCAACAATAGTTCCAAAGACTGCTGAAATAAACATTATATTTAATTACGAACCAAAACCAAATAATACCTCAGTAACTCGAATGAAAAAAGGCGAAGAAGAGTTGTATAACCAGTCATTGACGGTACCTACTGAACAAGGAGTGTACTATTATGAAGTACATGCAAGATGGGACTATGAAGATTTAGAAGCTGATTCGTCCTACGCTTTTGTTATTGAAGTCAAATAATCAAATGTAAATATATTGTGATTTATTACAAAGAAAGTAACTGGTTTGTTATTAGCATTTTTCTCTCCCAAAACTGAACCCGTTAGTTAAATTTGGGCTGACTTTTTACATTTATAATAGTTGATTATGAATCATAGAGAGCAAGGAAAAAAAGTGAGGTAATTCGTGTCGTTGGCGTCCCAATGATGAAAATCATTAGTAATATTTCTTACATAAGATTTGACTTTAGAACAGAGGTTGAGCTATTGCGCAAAAAACTGCACCCCGATTGTTAGACACAATTGGAGTGCAGTTTTTTGTTGTATAAAATGGTGGCAACTTTTCAAAATAAGAAAAATAAGACATAAAGGGTGAAAAAGCATGCAAAGATTTGAAGGGCAACTTATACATGGTGAATGTGATTTGAATTCAAATGAATTTTTGTTAACACAAGTGAAAAACATTGATACCCAATCGATAATAAATGATCGTCAAATGAAAACATTATACCATTATTTAATGAAAACAAATGAAGAACAAGAATCTTGTGTAATAACTGTTAATGACCAAATCCCTTTAATGTTGAATAAAGAAGATGTTCCACTTATGTTACATGACCTCCAACAAATCATGAATGATTTAAACCAATCTTTATCGTAATTATTGTGGAACGGAATGAACGAGTAATTTCCGTAAAAGTGCCGCAAACTGTGCACTTGCCATATTCATTTCATCAATGGTCATATACTGATTGTTATAAATAGCTTCCATCATTTCTTGCAGGTGCTCCCCATCGTCTCCAATTTGGATGCCAATCGTATCAATTCCCGCTTTTTTCGCTTCCATCACTGCCTCTTTCGTATCAAAAACTCCATTTTGATAATAATTATAGGCAGCAGGCTTGCCATCTGTTATAACAATAATGAATTTTTTTTGTTCTTTCTGTCTTAACATTTCTTTCATCCCATAGCGAATGGCAAAACCATCACGGTTATCTTCCATTGGTGCAAGCTTCATAATGTTTGGTCCAACTTGCTTTGTTGTACTAAGAGGAAAGGGGATAAAATGTTGAAAGATATTTGGCTGATACGTGTCATCACTTTCAATACCGTCTTCAGAGAAGCCAATCACAGAGTGGGAAATACCCATACCTTTTAACGTTTCATGAAATAACGTTACTGCCTCTTTTGTTTGTTCCATTTTGTCGTTCATCGAAGAAGAACAGTCGACTAGTAAGAGGAAGGAGCAATCAAACTGGTTACTTTCTTCCTTTTTTATAAACATTTTCGGATTGTCATTCGTAAAGAATCGGGTTACATTACGATCAAGTTTTCCAAAATGAAGGCGACGGGTCTCGTCTTCCCGTTTTCGCTCAAGTAATTTTTGAAGATACTTTGTCAGCTTCCTTTTCTCCGCTGATATTTTTTGTTTCAATGCAAAATATTGTTCTTTTTCTACTGCTGTTACATCCTCAATCGGCTCTTCGATTGCAACTGCATAGCGATTTTCTGAACCTTTATGGAAGTTTTCTTCTGTATCTAACGTATCGAGGGCAGACTGAGAGTGATCATGGAGATCACTTTGTTGGGCACTACCTTCCACTAATCCCATTACCTGATCGGTAGCTTCACTTTCTCTCCCCGTATTATAATTATTAGATGGTTGATCACCTTCACTTAAATCAAACTGTAAGAAGGTTTCTTTTGTTTCTTTTTTCCGTTCCATACTCCAAGTGGGGAGCAATTCGTCAATCGCTTCATCTTCTTCCGTTTTTTCTGTCTGTATTGGCTGTATCATAGGCAACGTAAAGTATGCGTTAATCATGTCATTAGGTAGTATTTCATTTGTAAGGATCCCAATCTGCTCTACAATAGTCATGACATCATCAGTATGATTACACTCGAATACTGTAAACACTTTCTCTTTAATCGACCGAAGCGTACCTTCGTGGAAGGGCAAGTTAACTTCTGTTAGTTTTGATTGAAACAAAGATAAAGCAATATATGAAAATAACGTATCCGCTTTAAAGCCACGACTTTGGTTCACTTTCAATTGGTCTAAGAAGAACTGAGCATACGATTGCCTTCGAAATTGAAAAGATTGTTCAGTCCCTGGTCGTTTTCGTTTAATCAAATCCTCTAACCGTAAATCTTCTAATAAAGCTAATAATTGCTTTCGGAATAACCAATTCGGACTTTGTTGATGCTTTTGGAAAAAGCGTTCTAATGCACCCTTATTTGTATAATGGAGATTACCGATGGCACGTAGATAGATATCACTTTTTTCTCCGAGATGTTGTTCGGAAGTACGCTGTTCCCAAAAGCTACTAATCGTAATTAATTTGTTGTATACATCAAGAAATGAAACTTGATTATATTCAATTTCAACATCTTGTTTCGTAAATGCATAGGCCAAATCGGTTAATTGCATAAACATAAAATAGTTGACATCTTTTTCTACAAACGTCATGTTTTATCAACCCTTAAAATACGTTTCCGCAAGATTTAAAACAAGCATTTTTTCCCGCTCATCATCTAATTTCTCTGCTATAGCATGGGTAATCGCGGTTAAAGGAGATACATATAAAGCCAAATCACAAGCATCCAATAATGCTCTTGTAGAGGCCGCCTCCTCAGAGAGTTTTCCTTTTTTCGCTTCCCCAATTAAATCTTCAGCCAGTTGTACCATAGACTGTATAAGTTGTGCACTTTCTAACTTTGTTTGACTTTGAATCACTTGCTTTAATTTCTCTCCTGTTAAATAGGACACTTGAAACATAACAAAACGGTTTTTTAAAGCTTCATTGAGTGGCGTAGTACCAATATATCCTTCGTTTATCGCCGCTATTACACGGAAATCGGGATGAGCTTTCACTACTTCATTTGTGAAAGGATTCGTAATCGTTCTACGATAATCTAATACTCCATTTAAAATTGGCAAAGTTTCTGGTCTTGCCATGTTAATTTCATCAATATATAAGATGTGGCCATTCTTCATTGCTTGAATCACAGGCCCTTCAACAAATTCAATAGATGAAAAGCCATCCTTTTGTTGGATAGTTTTGAAGCCAAGCAAGCTTTCTGCATCTAAATCTACAGAACAATTAATACTGTGCATTGGTGTATGAAATGTTGAAGCTAACGTTTCTGCAAGCTTCGTTTTCCCGCTTCCGGTAGGTCCTTTTAATAGAATGTTTTTACCTAAATAAAGGGATATAACCGTATGATCTAATAATTCGTTAGACTCTAAATAGCCTCCACTCGTATATAAATGCTCAAAAGTATGATCCGTTTTTTTCTTTTCTTCAATGGACGCTAATATTTCTTTTGGTAACTGTTGAATACTCATATATCTAAACTCCTTTTAGTTGAAGTGTATCTTTGTGATTTGTGTAGACTTCTTCCTATTTTACGGATTTTTTCTCCTATAGTAAATCAATTCATTTATACAAAGCCCTTCCCACCCAAAATAGACAGGGAAAATGTGTTACATAATAGCGTACATGGTCAAATTTCTTAAAATATATAAATTTACATCTAAAAAATGGGTGTGATATAATTATCATTGTTTCCATTTAATTCATAGTATACCAATAGGAATTATTAGTCTTTATAAGTGAGGAGGTTCCTATATGGGAAGAGAATTTATTGACTTGTTCAATGATTGGTCACAATCATATGATGAAACCGTTAGTGGAACGAATATAGAGTATAAGGAAGTATTTCGGCATTATGATAAAATCTTAAACGAGGTTGCAAAACGTGTAAAAGGACATATTATCGAATTTGGAGCAGGAACAGGTAATTTAACGAAGTTGTTGCAAGAGCAACAGTGCGAAGTAATTGGAATTGAACCATCCCCTAAAATGAGGGAAATTGCCTTGAAAAAGGTGCCAAATGTGCAAATCTTAGATGGAGATTTTCTCAATTTTCCTATTGATAAAACGATTCATGCATTTGTAAGCTCTTATGCTTTTCATCATTTAACAAATGACGAGAAAAATGTAGCAATCAAAACATATTCAGATTTATTACAATCCGGGGGAAAAGTGGTATTTGCAGATACGGTCTTTCGAGATGACGCGGAAAAACAAAGATTTATTGAAAATGCAGAACGTGAACAGTTTCTGAACTTAGCATATGACTTAAAAACGGAATATTACACAACAATAGATGTATTAGAAACAATTTTTCTTCGTCATGGATTTACGGTACAATTTAAGCAAATGAATGATTTTGTTTGGATTATAGAAGCAATAAAAAAGTAAAAGGAGTGTTTCGACATGGAAAAAATGAACGTTGAAAGTTTTAACCTAGATCATACGAAAGTAAAGGCACCTTATGTCCGTTTAGCGGGAAAAACTGAAGGCGCTCAAGGTGATGTCATTTATAAATATGACATTCGTTTTTGCCAACCGAATAAAGAACATATGGATATGCCTGGTTTACATTCGTTAGAGCATATGATGGCAGAATTCAGCCGAAATCATCACGACCGTGTTGTTGACATTAGCCCAATGGGATGTCAAACAGGTTTCTATTTAGCTTTAATAAATGATGACAACTATGAGCGAGTTTTAGACGTTTTGGAGAAGACTCTACGTGATGTATTAGAGGCAACTGAAGTGCCGGCCTGTAATGAAGTTCAGTGTGGTTGGGCAGCAAGTCATAGCTTAGATGGCGCAAAAGAAATCGCGAAGAATATGTTAGCGAAAAAGGATGAGTGGACAGAAGTCTTCGCATAAATCTGGAGGATATTATGAATTTTGTGAGAGATGTAAAACAATTAATTGGTAAAACCCCATTAATTGAAATCCATCAATTTGATCTCCCGAATGATGTTCGTATATTCGCTAAGTTAGAGTATTTTAATCCAGGCGGTAGTGTAAAGGACCGGTTAGGAAAAAAGCTTATTGAAGATGCGGAAAAAACTGGTCAATTAAAGCCAGGAGGAACCATTATTGAGCCAACTGCAGGGAATACGGGGATAGGTTTAGCTCTCGCAGCTGTAGGAACGAATTATAAAGTTGTTTTTGTAACACCTGAAAAGTTTAGTGTTGAGAAACAATCATTAATGCGAGCACTTGGGGCAACTGTTGTGAATACACCTACGGAGTTAGGAATGAAAGGGGCAATTGAAAGGGCGAAGGAATTATTAAAACATACGCCTGACTCTTATTGCCCGCAACAATTTGATAACTTTTCGAATCCAAATACTTACTATGAATCATTAGGGCCAGAAATATATGAAGATTTAGAAGGGCAAATTGATGTGTTTGTAGCAGGGGCAGGAACTGGTGGTACATTTATGGGGACCGCTCGTTATTTAAAGGAGAAAAATGCCGATGTGAAAACCATCATTGTCGAGCCAGAAGGTTCAATATTAAATGGGGGAGAACCAGGTCCTCACGATACCGAGGGAATTGGGATGGAGTTTCTTCCTAGATATATGAATACGTCATACTTTGATGCTGTTCACACCATCACCGATAAAGATGCCTTTGAAAGGGTCAAAGAGCTTTCACAAAAGGTTGGATTACTTGTTGGTAGTTCTTCTGGATCAGCTTTTGAAGCCTGTTTGAGAGAAGCAAAGCAGGCGAAGCCTGGAACGAATATTGTTACTGTTTTTCCTGACAGTAGTGAAAGATATTTAAGTACGAATATTTATGAAAAATATAATACGTAAGGATCGGCAGGAGGTCGTCATATGAGAAAGAAAACACAACTAATACATGGTGGAATAACCGGGGATGAACAAACAGGCGCTGTTAATGTCCCAATCTATCAAGTGAGCACATATAAACAGGACGCAGTAGGAAAACATAAGGGGTTTGAATATTCCCGAACAGGTAACCCGACTAGGCATGCACTAGAAGAACTTATAAAAGATGTTGAAGGGGGAGAGCGTGGATTCGCTTTCGGTTCAGGAATGGCTGCTATAACATCTATTTTTATGATGTTTTCAGCAAATGATCACGTTATTATGACCGATGATGTGTATGGTGGAACTTATCGTGTAGTATCTAAAGTTTTAAATCGTTTTAACATTGAAGTAACGTTTGTAGATACGAGTTCTGTAGACGAAATCGAAAAGGCTATTAAGCCGAATACAAAAGCAATATACATTGAAACACCGACAAACCCGTTGTTAAAAATTACCGATTTAAAAGCGGTATCGACATTAGCAAAGCAACGTAATTTATTGTTTATTGTAGATAATACCTTCAGTACGCCATATTGGCAAAATCCAATAAAATTTGGTGCAGATATTGTCCTTCATAGTGCAACCAAATATTTAGGTGGTCATAGTGATGTTGTTGCCGGTTTAGTAGTTGTAAATTCAGAAGAACTTGGTAATGAACTACACTTTATTCAAAACTCAGCTGGTGGAATTCTAGGACCCCAGGATGCGTATTTGTTAATTCGTGGAATAAAGACATTGGGTATTCGAATGGAAGAAATAGAAGCAAATTCTATTAAGATTGCTAATTATTTAGACGAACACAGTGGAGTATCGAAAGTGTTCTATCCAGGCTTACCGGACCACCCTGGCTTCGATGTTCATACAAATCAAGCAACTGGATACGGTGGTATGATCTCATTTGATGTAGGAAGTGCAGAAAAAGCGGATGAAGTACTTGATAGAGTAAAATATTTTACTTTGGCTGAAAGTCTAGGTGCTGTGGAAAGCTTAATTTCTGTACCGGCGAAAATGACACATGCTTCGATTCCAAAAGAACGTCGTGAGGAACTTGGTATTACTGACGGTTTGATTCGAATCTCTGTAGGTTTAGAAGATGCAGAAGACTTAATTGAAGACCTGGAAGCAGGCCTGAAAAGCTAAGAAGCCTCCTATAGGGGGCTTTTTCATGTATGAGAAACCATTTTACTGACAATCCTATAGTTGATTTCTATATATAGGAGGTTTTGTAGAGATGGCCAATGTAAATTTAGCAGTTATTTATTACAGTTCATCGGGTACAAACTATCAACTCGCTCAGTGGGCGGCACAAGGAGCGGAAACTGCAGGAGCCAATGCAAAGATATTGAAAGTACCTGAGACAGCCCCGAAAGAAGCAATCGAATCTAACCCGGCCTGGAAAGCGCATGTGGAGGCTACGAAGGATGTTCCTGAAGCACAACTGGAAGACTTAGAAACAGCAGATGCGATTATATTCAGTATGCCAACACGATTCGGAAATTTACCAGCCCAAATGAAGCAATTTTTAGACCGTACTGGAGGTCTATGGGCTGAAGGAAAGCTAATGAATAAAGTTGTGAGTGGCATGACCTCAGCCCAAAATCCACATGGAGGTCAAGAAGAAACGATTCTCTCTCTTTATACGACAATGTATCACTGGGGTGCTATTGTTGTAACACCTGGATATACAGACCAAGTCGTATTTGGTGCTGGTGGTAATCCTTACGGTACAAGTGTATCAGTTGACCAAGATGGGAATATGATTGAAGATGTGGAAAGTGCGGTGAAGCATCAAGCCAAACGTACTGTAGACATTGCGAAACGTGTAAAACAATCAGAATAACCAAGAACAAGCGAGCATTTTGATGCTCGCTTGTTATGAATCTTTTTTACGTCGTTGATGAGTCTTTCGTTTGTAGCCAATCCAACATAGGAAAATAACAGTTGCTAAACATAGAAGGATCGGTGAGAATCCAATTACAACGATCACAAATAAAGAAAGAATTTTCGCTATAACATTAATGGATTGAATAAACGCATTTTTTATCTTTTGTGGTGTTTTAAGATTTTCCTGGCTCACCTCTAGGGAGGTGGAAGATTCTTTCAGCTCAATAAACAGTTCTGCAAAATCTATTTGATTCTCTAACAGCCGTTTTCGCCCTTCCAACTGCTCTATTTCTTCTTGTACATGAGCTAATTCACGGGAAATCGATAATAAATCTTCGGTTTTATCTGCTTCTTTCATAAATGTTAATAATCGCTCTTCAACTGTTCTTTTTGCTTTTAAACGTGAAGAAAGATCAAAATATTCTTCTGTTACATCTTGACCGCGTATTTGTTGCCTGACAATATCCTTGCTTATACCATCTAGTTCATGTAAAAATGATTGTAGATGGTTATTTGGAATTTTAACGCGAATGTTAGCATACAGCTGTTGATCAGTAGTCATCCTTGAGGATTCGGTTATGTATCCATCATAATCTTTTGCATATGATGTAATAGTCTTCATAGATTGTTCAACATTGTGAACAGACATCGTAACATTACCATGATACATAACTTTACGTTCTTCATGAATTACGTTGTTTTGACCATTTTCCCAATTCGCGTTTTCCTTTTTATGAGTCTGCTGTTCAGGCGCATCGTATGAGGATTCGCCTACTTGATCTGTAGGGTCGGTTTCCTGGCATCCAATCAAAAAAATTCCTGCTAAAATAATAACATATATTCTCATAAATGACTCCTTTCGAAACGGTTTCATTACGTAGACGAATGGTAACGAAAAAAGTCACACTTATGCCAATACTTTCGTATAGATGTTTCTACATAAATATATGAAAATTAGTTTATTTACTCGAATGTTAGGGTAAAAGACTAATAGAATTTCGGTATACGAAAAGAGGGAGATTACCATGCAAGAACAATCATTGTCAGGCATACGCTTTTTGATAAAGTTAATTACTCAATACGCAAAGATTCACGAGAGAACCATTGGTAGCACTGCTGAGGAGTACATTAGGCAATTGGGCATCAGACAAGGTGAATGGATAGAGTCATTTTATAGTGACAAAAGCGAAGATTGGTCTGTCGAAAAATACGCGGATATTATTGTCGATTTGAAAAACTCAATCGGTGGCCATTTCACAATCAAAGAAGTACATCCAGACCATGTGGTTGTAAAGGCTACTGGCTGTCCTTTTGGTGAAGCGGTAAAAGAAGCTCCTCACCTTTGTAAAATGACGTCAAGTGTATTTGGTGGTATGGCAGCAAGAAGGTTTGGCTATGGGATGGTCAGTCTACGAAAACGAATTGCAGTGGGTGATAACGGTTGTGAAGTGGCGGTATATTTTAAGCCAACGGATAAAGAAGAAGGAGACATATATAAGGATCTTCCGATTACGCCTGAAAATGGGAACCCGTTTGAGTGGGAGGAAGATACAATTACATTGTTACATGAAAACTTAAAACGAAGTGATGACATGATTCAAGATTTACTTGAAGAAATAGAGCATTTACGTGCGAAAGTAAAAGAAACAGACGTTCAATAGCTTAGTCAATTTGATCGTTTTCGTTTTGATCAGGTAATGGGTCAATTGTATGCTCGTATGAGTAACCTTTTGATATCGCCATTAAACTTAACGCCAAGATGATAATAATGATAAAAATGGATAAAATAATAATAAACAACATGGGAGACAACTCCTTTTTCAATATGTCATAATGGATTCAATATGGTGTACAAGCCATTACAGTATATCAGAATTCGATTTGTTCGTCTTTAGAATTGGAGGTTTATCATTGGGACAGTTAACAGGTAAGAAAGTCATTCAAATTGTAAGCGATGATTTTGAGGATTTGGAATTATGGTATCCAGTGCTTCGTCTTCGTGAGGAAGGGGCAGAAGTACATTTAGTCGGTAAGGAAGCGAATCATACATACGTTGGAAAATATGGAGTCCCTGTCGTATCAGATTATCACTTTGATGAAATTAACCCTTCAAATTATGATGCGATATTAGTACCTGGGGGATGGTCGCCAGATAAGTTAAGGCGTTTTGATTCTGTTTTAAACATGGTAAAATCCATGAATGAAAAGAAGAAACCGATTGGGCAGATATGCCATGCGGGTTGGGTGTTAATCTCTGCAAATATATTACATGGTAAAAGGGTCACGAGTACGCCTGGAATTAAAGATGATATGATGAACGCAGGAGCTACATGGGTTAATGAGCCTGTAGTCGTAGATGGCCATCTCGTATCAAGTCGCCGGCCACCAGATTTACCTGATTACATGAAAGAGTTCATTCGTGTTTTAGCAGGAGAATAAATAGTACAAAAAGACTACCTATAGATAGGTAGTCTTTGTCTTATTGCGAGTTCTTTTGTCGTATTTGAAAAAATTAATTGAGCATATGTTTTAAAAGAAAACGGAGAGGGTAAAGAAATAGAGGCATATGTATGTGACTTAGGGAGGAAAAGGCCATGTTTGTCAAACCTACTACCAATACAACAATAAGTGATCCAATGAATTTTGAGCAAATCATTGATCAAGTTCTAAGCGGAATCTTAATTATGAGTAAACAACAAATTATCTATGCCAACTCTTATTTCTTCCATATAATTGGACAGAACTTAGGTGCTGATTTTCAATGGAAGGACTTTATACATCCGGAGGATTATGAACTTTTCGAGTACCACCTTGAAAAAGTTATCTACCATAAAGAAACAACAGATTTAATAGAATTGAAATTACTAAAAAATGACGGAACTTTCATAGATGTAGAAATGTATTTTACTCCTTATTTATACGAAAACCATACATATGCCTTAGCATACCTCCGTGATATAACAATTCGAAAACGTTATGAACACGCTTTGAAAAAAAGCGAACAAAAGTATCGCATGTTAAGTGAGAACATGTCTGATGTAGTAAGTGAACAACTGTTTAATGGAACTTGGACATATATATCTCCAGTGAGTCAGGATGTATTCGGCTACCCAAGGGAAGAGCTGATTGGACAAACCATTTTTGAGTACATATATGATGATGATGTTGAAAAAATAAAAAAAGCTTATTTGGAAATGGAAGAACGGGGAAGCCCAAAAACGATATATTACCGATTTAAACTAAAGAATGGTAAATACTTGTGGGTCGAAAACAAATTAAAGCTTACAAAGGTAATCAAAGAAAAGCGTCTCATTTCTTACATAAGAGATATCTCCGATCAAATTGAAACGGAAAAAAGATTAAAACAGTCAGAAAAACTTGCCATTATAGGGGAGTTAAGTGCAGGGGTCGTTCACGAAATGAGAAATCCACTTACATCTATAAAAGGGTTTCTTCAACTGATGGAGGCAGGTACGATAAAACAGGACGACTATATTAAAATTATTAAAGCAGAAATAAATCGTATGGAAAAAATTGCGAATGATTTGCTATCCTTTTCAAAACCGAAAGACACACTTGCACCTTTAAATATCAATCAGCTCATAAGTGAAGTTGTTTTATTAATGAATGGACACACGTTAAATCGAAACATTAATATTCAATGGGAACCAACTCTGGACCATATTTACGTACTTGGCGAGTCAACACAACTCAAACAAGTTTTTATTAATTTGATTAAAAATGCGATCGAAGCAATCGATAAAAACGGAAACATAAACATTCAATCTACAGTAAAAGAACAAATGATTATTTTGGACATTATCGATGATGGATGTGGCATTCCAGAACATATGCTTGACAAGTTAGGGTGCTCATTTCATACAACGAAGGATAAAGGAACCGGATTAGGACTTATGCTTACTTATAAATTAATAGAACATCATGGAGGCTCAATTAAGGTGAATAGTGAAGAAGGAGTAGGGACAACTTTTTCGATTAGCTTACCATTATACGACAGCCAATGAGAATACAGATAAAATGTAAAAGTTCACAGTGATGTGGACTTTTTTTAAATGTAGAATGTTCGGAAAATTCTTTACTTTATATTACGAAACTAGTATAATTTACCTGCTGCTTACGTGTTAAAAACTTTAAATTATGAAATGGAGAGCGTAAACAATGATGGCAATAAAAGACCCTGAAAACCATCTTAAGAAAATTCGAGATGTAACCCTTTTTCAAATGAATAAGGAGCAATACTTGATGATTGCTTGCCATTCTAATGCTGGAATGGGGAATAAGGCAGCTGACTTCGTCAATGTTCCAGAAGAAAGTATTGCGCAATTTGCAGTACGTGATCCTTTATTTGAAATAATTGCGCTACGCGGAAAACCTTTTTATATAAATGAATCATTAACAGTAGAATTTGACCCTACAGGGAAGAAAATATCTGAAGCGATTAAAGATTATGTTTGTGAGTCAGGCATTACGGACGATATACAATTTTCTTGTAGTACGGAAGATTATATACCAACGATTCAAACAGGGATTGGTATTACGGTTCTAGGTTTGGTAAATATTAAGGATTTTCAAACAGCTAGAACTGAACATGGAGATGTACTTGCTGTTGTCGGGAAACCTAAGTGTAATCTCCATGACAAAGTGAATATTGATGATCAGGATATTATTTCATTAAGTGAGATAAATTTGATACACAAATTGCCCTATGTGCATGATATATTCCCAGTTGGTGCAAAAGGAATACAACATGAATTAGATCGATTTACGGTTGAAACAAATTTAGAGATTTTATTGGAAGGACAGGGAGAAATAGATTTTCAGGCATCTGCCGGCTTCTCAACCTGTGTAATCATATCCTTACCAAGATCGCAAGTTACGAATCTTAGGAACTATATTCAATCACCAGTAAACATCATTGGTAGCATTAAATAAAGATAATAAATACCCCTCCTTCTACGTGTCTATAGAAAGGAGGGGTTCGTTCGTTATTTTTCCCAATGTTTTTCAATAAATTGATCACGACCAGATTTCGCACGGTCTTCTAAGTATTCTGTTTCATTTTTTTTGTAAAAATGCTGATGATATCCTTCTGCAGGATAAAAAGGTGCTGCAGGTAATATTTTTGTCACAATCGGTTGGTTAAATTTCCCGCTTTCTGCTATTTCACGTTTTGTTTGTTCTGCTAATTGTTTTTGCTTTTCATTATGATAGAAGATGGCTGTACGATATTGAGGTCCTCTATCGTGAAATTGACCACCATCATCAGTAGGATCAATCTGCTGCCAATAAATTTCTAACAGTTTTTCATATGGGAAAAGCTCTGGGTTGAATGTAATTTGCACAACTTCATAATGGCCTGTTTCTCCGGTTTTTACTTGCTCATAGGTAGGGTTATCAATATGTCCTCCGCTGTATCCGGAGACAACTTCCTCGATACCTTCCCACTCGTCGAAAGGTTTAACCATACACCAGAAACATCCACCTGCAAATGTTGCCTTTTCTAGTTCTTTACCCATCTGTCATTCTCCTTGTCGTAGTTTTTATTTGTTATCATATCATTGGATAATAATCGGGAGCAACTTTCACAGTCGCATTTTATAGAATTAATTTAGAAGAACTGTCATGATATAGTAGTATTCTAGGTTCGTCCATGTCATAATATATAAATAGAGTAGTATATTAGAGGAGGATACATATGGAAGATTACAAGGTGAACTTGGAAAGCACATCTACTAGAAATAGTGTCCAACGAAGTCTCCGTTTTAAAATTACTATAACCATTATCATTAGCTTACTCATAAGTTCGCCCATTTCGGCGATTTTAAATAAATTGATTGGTCAATATATAAGTGGACAAATTGGTGTTTTCGTGAATACAGTTGTTACATTATGTATCTCCACAGCTGTGTTATCAATCTTTGTTCAATACATTATCATCAAACCATTAAAACAACTTGTTCATTCTACGCAAAGGTTAGCAAAAGGAGACATGTCCACGACAATTAAAGTGAACACGAAAGATGAAATAGGTGAATTAGCAATGGCTATGAATGATATGAAAGCTAATTTACATGAAATTATTCATAACGTATCGAAGGCAGCAGAGACAGTATCTCGTCAAAGTAATGAATTAACGAGATCAGCTGAAGAAGTGAAGGAAGGTAGTCGTCAAATCGCTTCTACGATGCAAGAACTTTCGTCAGGATCGGAAGCCCAAGCAAGTAGTGCAACTCACCTACGGGATGTCATGGAAACATTACATGATAAAATTGAACAAGTGGAAGAGAATGGACAAATGATTGCAACTACATCTGAAAAAGTACTGGTTAATAGTAGTGAAGGCACAAAATTAATGAATTCCTCTGTTGAACAAATGAATAATATAGATCGGATTGTTCGGGATGCTGTCGAGAAGGTGCATGGATTAGATCAACAAACTCAACAAATAACACAGTTAATTCAAGTAATTCGAGACATTGCCGACCAAACAAATTTACTTTCATTGAACGCAGCGATTGAAGCAGCAAGAGCAGGTGAACATGGTAAAGGATTTGCCGTAGTTGCAGATGAAGTACGCAAATTATCTGAACAAGTAACCTATTCTGTAAAAGATATATCGTATATCGTTCATAACATCCAAGCTGAATCTGAAGTAGTCGTAGAGTCCTTACAAAAAAGTTATGATGAAGTAAATGAAGGAACGAAACAAATATCCTTAACAGGTAAAACGTTTGATGATATAAATGAAGCAATAAGTGGAATGGCTCCAAAAATTCAAATGATTTCGACAAACTTAAAAGATATTTTAAGTAGTAGCAATGATATGAATCAATCTATTGAGGAAGTAGCCTCTGTTGCAGAAGAGGCGGCCGCTGGAATTGAGCAGACAGCAGCGTCATCACAGCAATCAAGCAGCTCAATGGAGGAAATTTCACGTAGTGCAGAGGAACTAACTACATTAGCTGAACAATTAAAAAATAGAATGAAGTTATTTCGACTTCATAATGGAAAAAGAGACTGATATTGATCAGTCTCTTTTTATTCTTTAGTACTTTTTCCCTTTTCCTTTTTGCTTATCTACTAAATCTAATACGTTATCAAATTTGAACTGTAATAAAATTTGTTTTTTTACGATTGTTTTAAGCATGTCGTTAACATTGTCGTTAACTTTCATTAAATCTTTCCAGTCGCAATTGCCTTTAATGGCTTTTTGCAACTTTTCTCCTTCTGCGTTCATGATGTGAGAAAGGCTAATTTCTTCTAAAGCAATAGAGCTTAATAGAAGATTGACGACCTCTTCATCATCAAGGTCAATTTTTGGTTCGATATCATCGATATTTGGCATTCCCATTCTTTCTTCCCCCTTATTAAAGTATTCAATATACCATATGCAAAATATAACCTTATGTTTGGATAAATAGAGTAAGTCACTTTCCTTAATTAACTGTAAAAGTGTTAAATTTATGAAATATAATTATATGCAAAAAAATAAAATAGTCATGAATGTTTACCAAAAATAAGAAAAAAATATATGTAACTAAAGAAAGTAAAAGAGGTGAAAACATGAGCTTAGTTTGGAATTCATTGCTTCTTGTTATTGCAGGAGTTCTTCTATTGCGTATAGCCGGAAGAAAATCGATCTCCCAAATGACATTGGCCCAAACGGTAGTAATGATTTCTATCGGTTCTATAATTATTCAACCAATCATTGAAACGAGTGTATGGAGAACACTTGTTGCATCAGCAATTTTTATTGGAACACTAATTATAATGGAATATTTACAATTAAAATTTAATATTGTAGAGAAGTTTATTACAGGCAAATCAAAAGTCATCATTGAAAACGGTAGTGTAAACGTGGAAAACTTAAAAAAGTTACGTTTCACTGTTGATCAGTTGGAAATGAGATTACGACAACTAGGCATCACCAAAATTGCGGATGTAAAAGTTGCTACTCTAGAACCAAATGGTCAGATTGGGTATGAATTAATCGATGATGCAAAGCCATTAACAGTCGGAGAGTTTAAAAAAATCATGACCAATTATAGTCCTAAGGTTAACAACGAAAATATTTTCAGCGAAATAGAGGAAGGTCATTCAAAACAAAACCCAGATTATCTGCAATAACGAAAACAGCCATCTCATTATTGGATGGCTGTTTTTTGCTTTTTTACAAATGTTCATGGACAATTATACATTCCCTTCTTACTGCGGACATGTGTTACAATAAATAAGTAGATTTTTAAAGAGAGGAAGCGAATCGATTGAATAATAACGATAAAGTAATGTTAGTAGATGGGATGGCTTTACTTTTTAGAGGATTCTTTGCCACCTCTTATTCTGGCAATTATATGAGAACAAGTACAGGTATGCCGACAAATGGCATTTACGCCTTTTTGAAATATTTCTTAAATGCAATCGAGACGTTTCAACCGACCCATGTTATTTGTTGTTGGGATATGGGAAGTCGAACATTCCGTTCTGAGTTGTATAAGCCTTACAAAGCCAATCGCGCAGAACCACCTGAAGAATTGATACCCCAATTTGATTTAGTTAAAGATGTAGTGGAATCTTTTGGGGTTCCTAATGTTGGCTTGGAAGGCTATGAAGCTGATGATTGTATTGGCACCTTAAGTGAATCTTATCGGACTAATCATGATGTGCTTATTTTGACTGGGGATCAAGATATATTACAACTCGTAGATGAGCGAGTAGAAGTAGCTATTATGAAAAAAGGTCAAGGGAATTATAAAGTGTATAACACCCAAAACTTTCATGAGGAAAAGAATCTTTCACCAACGCAAATTGTCGATCTAAAAGGGTTGATGGGAGATACAAGTGATAATTATCCTGGTGTGAAAGGTGTAGGTGAAAAAACCGCACTTAAATTATTACACCAGTACCATACCGTCGAAAATATGTTAGCACATTTGGACGAATTGCCAAATGGAGTCCGAAAAAAAGTAAGTGAACACCTTGAAATGTTACATTTATCTAGAAAACTAGCAAAAATTTATTGTGACGTTCCTGTTAACTGTTCCCTCGAAGCGGCAAAATGGGATATGGATATCGAGAAAGTGTCACATAAGTTGCAAGAACTAGATATGAATTCGATGGTAAAATCTATCCAAAAGATAAAGTCTGTTGTGTAATGATTATTAGAAGGTTAAATATAGAGAAAAATGGCAAACCAGTAGAAATGCTGGGACGCAAAACTACGGGTCTAAAGATGTTATCTATGATCGCCGGGTCGCCTCTTATGAGAAGACAACTGTCGACTTAAGGGCAGTTGTCTTTTTATATCGCTTAAAAGGGAGAGAACATTGTGAGTGAAATAGACATTTCATATAACCAGGCTGAGGTAATTTTATCTATTTTAATCGCCATATTTGCCTCATATTCAGCAATAACGATTAACGACCGTGTACAACATTACAAGGAAACAAGACATCAAATAGTTTGGATGATCATTGGCTCATTTACAATGGGCATTGGGATTTGGTCCATGCATTTCATTGGTCTAATCGCTTACGATATTAACGTTCCCATTTTATACGATGGCCTTTTAACATTGCTCAGTTTGTTATTAGCTGTTGGTACATCTTTTACCGCCTTTTACTCAACAGTTGTATTTAACCAATTTTTATATAAGTATATTCTTTCTGGATTTTTGATGGGGATTGGTATTACTGTTATGCACATGATTGGTATGGAGGCAATGGTCATTCCTTTTAACACGAAACACACGGCTCATCATATAACACTTGCCTTTGTCATAGCTATTGTAGCATCTACGTTTGCACTCCTTTTACTATCAAAATTAAACAATCGCGGTAAAATCTATCGTCCATTTATTTTACCGAGTGCGATTTTGATGGGACTTGCTATTTCGGGAATGCATTATACGGCTATGGCTGGGTTTGAAATTTCAAAAGAACCTGTTCACCCCGATACTGCGTGGAGTAGTTTCATTATTCACCCAGAATTCTTAACAGCACAAGTGTCTCTTGTTTCGTTAGGATTAATTACGATCTCAGTTATATTCTCAACACTAGACCATAGGAAAAGTGTACTTGCCATATCAAATAGTCAAAAACGGTACGAACTAATTGCTACTCACTCCAGTGATATGGTAGCAGAAATAGATGACAACGGAAAAATTATTTATTTGACACCATCATATGAACAAGCCTTAGGCTTTCAATTACAACAGATGTTGCAATATAGCTTTTGGATATCGACGGTTCATCCGGAAGATGTTGGGAGAGTATTACAAAGTATAAATTGTGGATTGAAACAGTACAATGAAAAAGCAAATAGTATTGAATATCGGCAGTATACGGCAGAGGGGAAATGGATATGGTTAGAAACAAACCTTACTCAAATTGTAGGGAAAGATAAAAAAATACGTAGTATTGTACTATCCTCAAAGGATATTACGGATCGAAAAACATATGAACAAAAATTAACGGATATGGCGTATTACGATATGCTAACGAAAATTCCCAACCGGCAATATTTTGAATATGAACTAAAACGAGTAATTCAAAAAGCAAAAAGACGAAATGAAACATTAGCCGTTTTATATTTTGATTGCGACCAATTTAAATGGGTGAATGATTCATTTGGGCACAATGTAGGTGATAAGTTATTACAGAAACTGGTCCAAATTGTAAAAACGTGTATCCGGGAACAGGATGTTATGGGCAGGTTTGGTGGAGATGAATTTGTTATTTTGCTGAAAGATGTAACGAAAGAAACCGTTATTGAAATCGCTGATAACATTATTGACGTTCTTAACAAACCAATCGAAGTAGAGAATATACGAATTGTTGTCACCCCATCTATTGGTATTTCACTGTATCCATATCATAGCAAAACAGCGGATGATCTTATTAAGTATGCAGATCGTGCTTTATATAATGTGAAAAACAAAGGGAAAAATGGTTATCAGTTTTTCAATGACGAGTTAAGCGAGAATGTAGAAGAGGAAATTTTGCTGTCGGCTGATTTGCGACAAGCAAATAAAGAAGAAGAATTTTTCCTCCATTACCAACCTATTCTCAATGTAGAGACAAATAAAATCCACGCAGTAGAAGCACTTATAAGGTGGAAACATCAACAGTACGGCTATGTTGCCCCCCAATCGGTTCATTCCTATTGCAGAAAATAATGGATTAATTAAGGATTTAACAGAGTGGGTTATACGGAAAGCTTGTGAGGATGCTAAAAACTGGCCAGATGTCATTATATCCATTAATTTATCATCAAAATTGTTTTATTATCATTATTTAGTTGATATGATCTCCAATATCTTAGATGAGACACAAGTAAACCCAAGTCAAATCAAGTTTGAAATTACAGAGACGGCGGCAATGGAAAACGTTTCAAATACGATTTCTATATTACAACAGTTGAAAGGCTTAGGAATTCAAATTGCATTAGATGATTTTGGAACAGGTTTGTCTTCCTTAACTTATTTACATGATCTCCCGTTAGATGTCTTGAAAATAGATCGTTCCTTTATTAAGGATATCGTACAGGATAAGAAAAACAGTACGATTCTTAGACGAATGTTACAATTGGCTAAAGATTTGGAATTATTGACGATAGTAGAAGGAGTAGAAACAGAAGAACAGCTACAGGCTCTCAAATCTGAAGGAGTCCTGTATGTTCAGGGATATTATTATAGTCCGCCTATTCCTAAGGAACAACTAACGGATTATATAAAGAAGTCGAAGGTCGTTTAAATAAATTCCTTTTTCAATGGCACAATAAACCGTGGAGGTGTTCATACATTGAAAAAGGAAAGAAGAAGTAATAAAGGAAAAGTTGATTCAAGTGTTAATCCCCAGGGATTGTCTGAGGACGTAGCAGATCAACAACCAAGATCACAATTAGAACAAAGAGCTAAAAAACGAAACACGAAGAGTTAAGGTTATGGAGATCTCCATAACCTTATTTTTATTACGAATTAGCGAAGATGTGGTAAAATGTGTTAAGAATTATAGAAAACTTTTCGAAAAAAGAAAGGGTTGTGAGGTCAGTGCTACAAGATAAACCATACTATCACCTAGAGTTACAATCTAAAACTGACATATCGTTTTTATGGATCCGGAATGGTGACGATAAATATCTTATTAAAAAAGGAAACCCTAAAGAAGTTAGATATGAGTATAATATGATAGCCAAACAATTAGGTGGGAGTGTTCGGCGTTACGATGAAGAGGGCCAGCAGTTGTTAAAAGAGATCTATGAAGAAGCGGCAAATCTTAAAGGGCCAGTTTCCACTGAGACGATACCTACTAATCCAGCTAAAACCAGTAATGAGCAATTACATGCTAAAGAAAAGATAGAAGAGAGTAAAGAAATTACAACGAAAATGAAAAATGTCATCAGTGAGGATGGGGATCCGGTTACATATGAGTTTACGCTTTATTGGGAAAGGAAGCGTTATACTGCACCTTCAAACAATGATGAAGTTGAGATAAAAGTGTATGGTATAAGAGGGACACAGAAAGTAGGGAACAATCAAGAAGTTACTCGGCTATTCCCGAATCTTTCAATTCGTAGCGGTACTGCTGGATATATTTTATCGAACATTATTCGAGACGATCAGTTAAAAACATGGTCTCATATCGAGCAATACATTCAACAATCTACGGAGAATTTTGAAGAACAATTAACATTTGAAATTGAAAAAAAAGCCCAATTGCACAAGGTGAATCAATATTCTCGTCAAGTAAAGAATGATTCTGAAGATTGCATTCAACTAATACATAGTTTAGTAGAGCAAGTTTGGCAACAATCGGTTTTAAATGATCTTCTCTTTGGGTATATACTAAGAGAAGTAGATGTCATGCACTCTTTTTATTTCCATATGAGAAAGTTAATAGGGGTAGATCATCGATTTTCGAAAAACAATTATCGTGTTCATATGGACTATGCTCATGAACAATTATCAGATGAAATTGATGTCGCTTTGATACAACCTAAAGCAAAAAGTGAGCAAACTATTTGTGACGAAGTACAAGCCGCTTTCGTTTTCGGTCATACAGCTCATGAAACTAGTGAAAAGAAAGAATTTATACGACAGTTAAAAGCCCAATTTCCTAATACATTTGTTTATTTTGGTGTTTTCCTAACGGATAACAACCGTATTGAACTGGACATTGATGGTGTCCAACTTATGTCAATTTATAAAAATGGTTATAACTATGATGCTAAAATAGAGGAATTACGTAAAAAATAAGGAGCCATCGGGCTCCTTAAATTATACCTAGGGAATATAGTAAAACACAGAAAATCGCAATAGGTGTTATATATCGTAATGAAATTAACCATAGTGTACCTAAACTATTTGTTTGGAAATTAACTTCACTTAAGACATCGCGTTTATTCCAACCCCAACCGACAAACATGGAGATGAGTAGCCCACCTAAAGGTAGGAAGATGTTAGATGCCACATAGTCGATACTATCCATGATGTTAAGATTACCTAATAACTTTATCTCTGACCAAATTCCGAGACTTAAAGAGGATGGGATACCGACTAATGTAACGAGTACACCGACAAATATCGCTGTTTTTTCTCTCGTCCATTTTAGTTGACGGATAACAAATGCAACTGTAACTTCCAATAACGAAACAGCTGAGGAAAGTGCTGCTGCAGCTAATAAGAAAAAGAATGTTATCGCGACAAATTGACCGTAAGCAAAGTTCCCGAATATATCTGGTAGTGTTATAAAGACAAGACCTGGACCTGCTCCTGGCTCAATGTTAAACGTAAATACGGCTGGGAAAATGAGTAAACCAGCTATAATAGCAAAAACGGTGTCTAACGATGCAATGGTTAGTGATGCACTTGGTAGTTTCTCTTCCTTCGATAAGTAACTTCCATATGTTATTAATGCACCTAAACCTAAACTTAGTGAGAAGAAAGCTTGTCCTAATGCCGCTAAATAAACAGATGGATCCTTTAACACAGACCAATCAGGCTGGAACAAAAATTTCAACCCATCCATCGCTCCGTCTAAATTAAGGCTATATATGGCAAGCCCGACAATTAAAACGGCAAGTGTCGGCATAAGAACCTTATTTAACTTTTCAATTCCGTTTTTAATTCCTTTGTACACGAATAAAACGGTTAATATCATAAACATCGTCTGCCAAAAAATGGGCATTAATGGATGTGAAATAAACTGTGAAAAATATTCACCGTAATTTGTGTTCGCTGCTTGGCCTAGGCCTCCAACTGTATATTGAGCAATATAGTTAAGGGTCCAACCAGCTACTACACTGTAGAACGATAAAATAAAGAATGTAGCTACAACACCCAAAATACCAGCTAAAACCCAAGGACTTTTTGGTGCTAGCTTTTGAAATGCGTGTACGACATCCCGCTGTGTATTACGACCGATGGAGAATTCCGCAAGCATAACTGGAATTCCAATAAGTAATACAAATAAAATATATAGAAATAAAAACGCACCGCCACCATTAGCGCCCGCAACGTAAGGGAACTTCCAAATGTTTCCTAACCCTACAGCCGAGCCCATAGCAGCAAGTATGAAACCTGTTCGTGAGCCCCATTGGTCACGCTTTGTCTGCTTTTCTAAGCTGTCCAAATTATATTCCTCCTAATTTTCTTAAAATATTCGCAATTAGCAATGATAAGGCAACGGATACCGGTTGTCAACTTATATATAGAATGTTACAAACCATTATTATTTAATAATAGTATCTTTGAAAAATGAGGCTGAATGAAGACAGACGAATGGAATGGAAACACGTTAAAATTACTGGTTTAAACAAACAGATAAGTCAGACAACGATATTATAAGATCTGAAAAAAGTATTTCGAGATAATAATAGTTGGTAACATCTCAGATAACACTTATAAAGATGAATGCGAACAGGAATGTATTGAAAATAGGATTTCTTTTATTTTCAACTGTCTATTGAGATATATACATGGTTAAATCGTCATTTTGCATCCGAAGTACGTAAATTGAATGGGGAAAGGTAGAAGATGTCTGTGCTTCGCTTTTATTTGAAGTCACACATGGGTAATCGAAGAAACTACTTTTACCATTTATTAAAGAAAGGTGATAACAATGGGGAAATGGGAGAGAAATCTCTCTGGATGTTTCAACTTCTTGCAATTAATTCGATCTATATTCTAAACATTTAAAGTTAAAAGGGGACGTTTACCAACTGGTACGTCCCATCTTAAGAACTAATGATGAGTCATAAAATATATTTTCTTATTACTCGTCAAAGTCCATGTTCGTTTGATTTGAACTATCACTAGGTTTCGATTTAGCCACTACTGGACTACTAATATGATCATTCACATTTTGATATTTTTTCTTTTTTATATCAATAATCCATGAAATAAGCAAAACAGCTACGATAAAGGCAAAAAACCATACCATATGGACACCTCCTATGTGAGATTGTTATGTTCATATATATTACGAAAAGGTCTTATTCAGTACGCTTCTAACAAAATTAACTATATAATAGTTGTGCAATTAGCCTAAAGATTATGATAAATTTGTATCAAGACTGTATACGCTTACGGGGGTAGGGGAGATAAACAGTGAAACTAACGTTACAGAAGAAGATCATTGTGTTAATTGTTGGTTTAATTTTATTGGTTACTTTACTTTTAACTTCAATTTTTGCTTATATTGAATCGAAGCAAGTAGAAGAGCATATGGGTCAGTTAGCATTGCGTGTTGCAACAACTGTTTCTTCTATGCCTTCAGTTTCCGACGCTTTCTCATTAGAAGAACCATCGTCTGTACTGCAACCGTTAGCGGAAGATGTTCGTGAGAAAATAGGAGCAGAATTCGTCGTCATCGGAAACAAGGACAGCATTCGTTATGCCCACCCGGAGGAACATAAAATCGGGAAGCAGATGGTAGGTGGCGACAATAAAAGGGCGTTAGAAGGTGGGGAGTATTATACTTCGAAAGCGGTTGGAAGCTTAGGGCCTTCGTTAAGAGGGAAAGCACCAATATTTGATGAGCATGGTGAAATCATTGGAATTGTATCTGTCGGGTTTTTGATAGAGCATATTCAAACTACGATCATAAATAAATTGTGGGATATGTTCTTTCTAGCTATCTTTGTTACGTTAATAGGTGTAATAGGGAGTATTTTGCTAGCCAAAAGTATTCGAAAAGATACATTGGGTCTAGAGCCTCAGCAAATTGCCCGGTTATTTAGAGAGCGGAATGCGATATTACGTTCTATTAAGGAAGGTATAATCGCAATAGATAAGCAGGGTAATATTACGATGATGAATAAATCAGCGAAAGAGATGTTAGGATTAAATAATCATTGTTTACATCAACCTATTGAAAATTACTTACCGAATACAAAAATGCACGAAGTGTTACAAAGTGGGAAAAGCCAAAAGAATGAAGAAATTACTTTACGAGATCGTCTCGTCATCGTCAACCGCACCCCTATCATTGAAGAGGGAAAAGTGGTGGGTGTCGTAGCCAGCTTTCGAGATAAAACAGAAATTAAAGAAATGGTTAATACGATATTTGAGGTTCATAAATATTCTGAAGGGTTAAGAGCTCAAACTCATGAATACACAAACAAACTGTATGTTATATCCGGTATGCTTCAATTAGGTCATTATGATGAAGCTGTTCAACTAATCCAAAAGGAATATGATAGTATTGGAATTCAAAACCGTATTCTGTTTGAACAAATTGAAGATAGAGCTGTTCAAGCAATATTACTAGGAAAAGTTAGCAAAGCTTCAGAGAAGAAAATTTCATTTGCAATTGATGTTAATAGTACGATAGAGAAACTTCCGACACATATTGATGTAACTTCATTAATCGTTATTATCGGAAATTTAATCGATAACGCATTTGATGCTGTAAGGGACTCACAAGAGAGAGTTGTAACTTTTTTCATAACTGATATAGGCAAAGATATTATCATTGAAGTATCCGACAGCGGCAACGGCATTAAGGATGAATTAATCCCGAACATATTTGAGAAAGGGTTTTCAACGAAGGAATTGAAAAATAGGGGCTATGGCTTAACAAATGTGAGTAAGGCTGTAGAAGATTTAAATGGAAATATTGAGGTGAAGAACCAGAAAGAAGGAGGAGCGGTGTTCTCCGTATACATCCCAAAAGAGATGGGAATATCGGCCTGAAGGGGGACTGTACCATGGTACGAGTAGCAATTGCAGAGGACGATTTCCGTGTGGCTAATATTCATGAACAATTTTTATCAAAAATAGACGGAGTTTACGTTGTAGGAAAAGCACTGAATGGAAAAGACACATTACACCTGCTACATAACAAAGAAGTGGATTTATTAATATTAGATATTTTTATGCCGGATATGCTAGGGACAGACATACTGAAAGCGGTTAAACAAGAGCACCCAAATACTGATGTTATTATGATAACAGCTGTCTCGGAAGGGAGCATAGTTGCGGATTCTTTACGTCACGGTGTTATGGATTACATCATAAAGCCTGTCACATTAGACAGGTTTGTCCGTACTATTGAAAATTATAAAGAAAAAGTACAACTGTTTAAGCAGGAACAGGTGACTCAAGGGATGATTGATGGATATTTAGGGTATAGCCAAAATAACGCCCTCGATAACACACCGAAGGGTATTGACCCGTTAACATTAGATAAAGTAAAAGAAATTCTTCGTAAACAATCTCGAGGGATTACAGCTGAAGAAATGGGAGAAAAAATGGGGGCATCACGTACAACAGCAAGAAGGTACCTTGAATATTTAATCTCAACTGGAGAAGGAAAAGCAGAACTTGAGTACGGAATTGTTGGACGGCCAGAAAGAAAATACGAAATTTATTAAAAAAGGTGTTGTAATAACACCTTTTTTTCTTACTTATCTTCTAGTTTAAAATTAAAATGACAAACCCCTTCTTTAAGAACGTATTTGTCGTGCTCTACTTCAAAATTGGGGTTATATCCTTTTGCTATAGATGGGTCAATCATTTCACAGTATAAAATACCATACTCATGCATGTCGTCGTCAGCCCATTGTTGACCGAAAGGACATTTAGTAAATGTTTGTTCGATGACATTTTCCTTAAATAACGTTTCGAACTCAAATAACTCGCTGCGTCCCATATCATAATTGGATAAGTAATGATCAATCGTATTTCGTTTTCCTAAATGGCTTGCCCTTGTGGCAATTCCTTTCCCGCGTGTCTCACCAAAGGTACGAACTCCTTCCCGGATAGCATTTTGTCCTTCATCACCAAATTCGTCTACTATGGCTTTCGTGATTTGCGCAAACATTTTTGCCATTTGTCCATATATCGTAACATCGTGATGTCTTATTTCAGTTCGGTCCTCTGGAATGTAATCGAACAAACGATGTTCCTCCCCCTCTTTTTTTGCTTGTATAGCAATACGATAGGCGTCTTCATATCCAAATCTTTTTAATCCTAATCGAATTAGATTTTTTCCTTTATCGCCAAAAGAAGTGGTTATTGATTTTTCTAAATGGCTAAAGAGCATGGCAGTTATTTGATACATAGAAAGTGGTGGTATCGGTTTTCGTTCCTCTGTCATTTTTATCCTCCTTAAACAATTCTGAATTTTTTTATTATAAATCTTATTTTGGATTTATACAAATACTTAGGGCCGTGAACAAAATGAACAAAATGTATTTTATTTGCAGAAAAACACGTTATTTTGAAAACGTTTACATAAATAACGTGTCCAACTAAACTTAAGTTGATAGAAGTTTTTCAAATATTTGAAATAAATAAGGGGGAAAAGAAATGAAGAAGTTCCTTTCATTTTTGTTTGTTATGATTTTAATGTTTGCTGTAGCTTGTTCCAACGACAATACGAGTGGGGATGGAAATAATAGCGGAAATAGTGATGGAAATAGCAATGGCAATGAAACATGGGAACCAGAACAGTCTATTGAAATTGTAGCACCAGCAGGAGCCGGTGGTGGCTGGGATACAACGGCTCGTATGGCTGCGAAAGTATTTGAAGAAGCAAGTATTATTGACCAAGACATCGGTGTTGTGAATAAGCCTGGTGGTGGAGGTGCAGTAGGTTGGGCATATATCGCAGGTAAAGAAGGAAGCCCGTATAACCTATTTGTTTCTTCTTCACCAATCTTGTTAGTTCCATTAAACGGTCAGTCACAATATGGTCATGAAGATTTCACACCGATTGCAAACGTTATTGCTGACTATGGTGCTTTTGCAGTTAAAGAAGATGCAAAATGGAACAATCTGAATGAATTATTTGAAGACCTGAAGGACGCACCAGAGAGCATCACTGTTGTAGGTGAGTCGTCTCCTGGAAGTATGGACCATATCCAGTTTGTAAAATTAGCGAAAGCAGCTGGAGTCGACATTACGAAGATCAAATACGTGTCTGACCAAGATGGTGGTGCGATGACAGCACTTTTAAACGGGAGTGTAGACGTTTACTCTACTGGATTAGCTGAAACAGTAGAGCAAGCTGAAGCAGGAAACATTCGTGTTCTAGCCGTAACGGCAGGGGAAAGATTAGAAGGAGATGTAATTTCTGATTTCCCAACAGCTGTTGAGCAAGGAATCAATGAAACATTTGTGAATTGGAGAGGTTTCTTCGGTCCTCCTAACATGGATGATGAAGTAAGAGCTTACTATGAAGCTAAATTTAAAGAATTAAGCGATTCTGATGAGTTTGCAGATATTCGCGCTCAATATGGTTGGGACGAAATGTATATGGATAGTGACGAGTATAAAACATTCTTAGATAATGAAAAACAAGCGATTAAGGAAATATTGGATGAATTAGGATTAGGCAATTAAGTAGAATGATAAATTAGGAGAGTCAACGGCGGTTCGCCGTTGATTCTCTATTTCCATATGTAAGCATCATAGATAGGATGGTGAGATGATGAAACTTACAACAAACCGAAAGCTAGGGTTATTTGTTATAAGTTTTGCTGCTGTTTATTTAATCCTTAGTTATCAATTACCTTCATATGCGTATACATTGATTGATGCAGACGTCGTGCCAAAATTTTTAGGGTGGCTTCTAGTATTTTTAGGTATCCTGCTATTTATTTCGAAGGATCATGAAACAGCTGAACAAAAAGCGCAACGGAACATACCTAAAAAAGAGGTAGCCGTTTTATTAGCTGTTGTAGCCTTTATTTTTCTTTATATCTTTTTGTTGGAGATTATTGGGTTCGTAATAACGACTGTCCTTTTCCTCTTTTTCTGTAGCAGATTTCTCGGTTACCAAAATATGAAGGCAAATATTTTAGTAAGTGTACTTTTTCCGATAACGATTTATACATTATTCACGTACCTTTTACAAATATCGTTGCCGCAAGGAATATTACCGCTCTAGGGGAGGAGGAGTACGATGGGTTCTATTGAAGGGATTTTATCTGGTTTTCAAGTTGCATTCAGTTTAGAGGGAATCTTATTCGTTTTAATTGGTGTTTTTGTAGGGACCTTTATAGGTATGATGCCAGGATTAGGTCCTATTAGTGCAATCGCCATCATGATTCCGATTACATACGGAATGAATCCAACAATGGCCTTAGTCATGATGGCTGGCGTATATTACGGTGCAGTATTTGGAGGATCGACGTCTTCAATTCTATTAAATGCGCCTGGCATTTCCGGAACCGTTGCGACATCATTCGATGGTTATCCGATGGCGCAAAAGGGCCAAGCTGGGAAAGCGCTCGCAATTGCAGCGATTTCTTCGTTTGTGGGTGGTACGATTAGTGTCATTTTATTAATGTTATTTGCGCCTGTTTTAGCAGCAGTGGCTATATCCTTTGGTCCGCCTGAATATTTTGCACTCATGTTATTAGGACTATCCGCAGTATCCAGCTTATCTGACGGTTCCCATGTGAAAGCTTTAATTGCTGCGACTGTTGGATTTATCATTGCAACAGTCGGTATTGATGCACAGTCAGGAACACCGCGTTTCACATTTGGAAATGCTAGTCTGTTAGAAGGTATTGATTTCTTAATCATAGCACTTGGGCTATTTGCCATTGCAGAAGTGGCATCCCTTATACTACGTAGACATGATCGCACTATACAAGATCAACAGAACATTGGCAGTTTAAAGCTATCGAAAGAAGACTATAAGGATATAAGAGGACCTGCAGGGAGACAATCTATTCTTGGATTTATTATTGGAGTCCTTCCTGGTGCTGGTGCAACGATAGCATCCTTTATTGGATATATCACGGAAAAACGGATAGCAAAGGATAAGGATGAATTCGGGAAAGGTTCTGTAAAGGGATTAGCTGCACCGGAAGCTGCCAATAATGCAGCGACTAGTGGTTCTTTTGTACCTCTATTAAGCCTTGGGATTCCAGGTTCGGGTACTACGGCTGTTATGTTAGGTGCATTTTTAGTAATGGGATTACAACCAGGTCCGCAAATGATGACTGACAGACCGGAAATCTTTTGGGGAATTATCGCTAGTATGTATATCGGAAATATTTTTTTGCTTATATTAAATTTACCGTTAATTCCTTATATTGCGAAAGTGTTAAAAACACCAAGACCAATGTTAATTTCACTAGTCATAGTGTTTAGTCTAATTGGTGTCTATTCGGTTAGTTTTAATACATTCCATTTGTACCTTCTATTAGCATTTGGAGTAATTGGTTATTTAATGAGATTGTTTAGTTTCCCGGCTCCGCCTTTCATATTAGCTTTTATTTTAGGTGGGATGATGGAGCAATCACTTAGACAATCACTCACGATTTCGAATGGTAGTTTAATGATTTTTTTAGAAAGGCCGATTACATTATCTCTCGTTGTTTTAACCGTATTTTCATTATATATCCCCGTTTTTCAAAATAAAAAGAAGAAACAGTTAGTTGGGGAACATGGTGAGGAAATCAATAGTTAAGATTTTTAGAAAGGGCTGAGGTAATGAATAAGTATGATTTTGTATTAGAAGAAATTACAGATTATGTGTTAAACAAGGAGATTACAAGTGAGGAAGCTCTGAACACAGCTAGGTATGTACTGATTGATAGTTTAGGTTGTGCATTTCTCGCATTAAGTTATCCTGAATGTGTAAAACATTTAGGTCCAATTGTTCCGGGCACATTTGTTGAAGATGGAAGTCGAGTACCAGGAACGTCATATGAGTTGGATCCGGTACAGGCTGCATTTAATATTGGTACGATGATTCGTTGGCTAGATTACAATGATACATGGTTAGCGGCCGAATGGGGGCACCCTTCTGATAACTTAGGTGGGATATTAGCTGTAGCGGATTATATAAGTCGGAAACATATTCGTAACGGGAAAGAGCCTTTAACAATGAAAGATGTGTTAATCGCATCTATTAAAGCACATGAAATTCAAGGGATTTTAGCTTTAGAAAACAGCTTAAATCGAGAAGGGTTAGACCATGTCCTATTTGTTAAAGTCGCAACAACTGCAGTTGTGACCCAAATGTTAGGTGGCACAAAAGAAGAAATCATGAATGCGGTCTCAAATGCATGGATTGATAATTCGAGCATACGAACATATCGTCATTTTCCGAATACGGGTTCGCGAAAGTCATGGGCTGCAGGAGATGCTACTAGCAGAGCAGTTAGGTTAGCCCTTATGGCCGTTAATGGTGAGATGGGGTATCCAACTGCATTGACTGCACCGAGGTGGGGTTTCCAAGATGTACTCATGGGCGGTAAAGAAATAACACTTGCTCGTTCCCTTGGGTCTTATGTTATGGAAAATGTTTTATTCAAAATTTCTTATCCCGCAGAATTTCATGCTCAAACTGCAGCTGAGTGTGCTGTGATATTACATGAGCAAGTAAAAGATCGCTTAGATGAAATCGATTCAATTACGATAACAACACAAGAATCCGCAATACGTATTATTGATAAAACAGGACCACTTCATAATCCAGCGGACCGTGATCATTGTATACAGTATATTACCGCAATAGGGTTAATGTTTGGAAACATAGAGGCAGATCATTACGAGAATGACGTTGCAGAAAATCCAATCATTGATCAATTACGGGAAAAAATGACCGTAGTCGAAGATAATAGATATAGCGAGGAATATTTAGACCCAAATAAACGCTCCATTGCTAACGCCGTACAAGTTCATTTTCAAGATGGTACAAGTACGGAAAAAGTTGAAATCGAATACCCCCTTGGACACCGGTTTAGAAGGGAAGAAGGAATACCAAAATTAGTTGAAAAGTTCCAATCCAATTTAGCAACTACTTTTGCTCAAAAACAAAATAAACAAATTCAGCAACTTTGTATGGACGCTGACAAGTTTGCTGATACCAATGTACAAGATTTTATGACTTTATTTAAGCTATAAAGAGTGGTGTTTTCTATGACATGGTTTATTGAAGAGGAAATCTCTCAAAGGACGTTAGCAGACCAGTTTAAGGCGGAGATGCACAAGCGTGACATTTTAAAAATACCAGGAACTTATGACGGCATGTCAGCCCTTATAGCGAAACAGTCAGGATTTAAGGCTCTTTATTTATCTGGTGCAGCATACACCGCAAGTAAAGGTCTTCCTGATTTAGGCATAATAACCTCTTCAGAATTAGCAGAACGGGCGCGTGATATCGTAAGAGCGATCTCCCTATTTTAGTGGACATTGATACGGGATTTGGGGGAGTGCTCAATGTTGCGCGAACGGCGAAAGAAATGGTAGAGGCAAAGGTAAGTGCAGTGCAAATCGAGGATCAGGATTTACCGAAAAAGTGTGGTCACTTAAACGGGAAACAGTTAGTCGATGCAAAAGAAATGGCGCAAAAAATTAAAATGTTAAAAGACGTGGCACCAACTTTAGTTGTCGTTGCCCGTACTGATGCGGTTGCCGTGGAAGGAATTCCAAAAGCGGTGGAAAGAATAAAGTTATATGAGGAAGCGGGAGCGGATGCGATATTTCCGGAAGCCTTAACGACTAAAGACGATTTCTTAACATTCCATAAAACTACTAATCTCCCGTTATTAGCTAATATGACTGAATTTGGTAAGACACCTTATTTTACAGCACATGAATTTGAACGATTCGGTTTTTCGATGGTTAGTTATCCAGTTACCGCTTTACGGGTAGCAGCCAAAGCATACGAAAATGTTTTTCATGAAATTCAATACGAAGGAACACAAAAGGACTCATTGACTAATATGCAAACTCGAAAAGAACTGTACGATACAATTAAATTATCCGATTATGAAGAATTAGAGGAAAAATCGCAAAAACAAAAATTTAATGGAATAAAGCCTTGAGAAATCAAGGCTTTTCAAATTTGTGAAAAAATTGACATTTACTCAATTTCTTTATACAATTACTTCAAATTCAAGATATTTAAGGTTGAATAGAAGTATAAATACAACATGAATAAGATAAAGCAGTACATAAGCGGAGGAAGGGGGTAATACACGATGCAAAAGACGTTAGGTATTCACCATATTACTGCTATAGTTGGTAACCCTCAAGAGAATATAAATTTTTATGGTGAAATATTAGGGCTTCGCTTTGTGAAGAAAACGGTAAACTTTGACGATCCAAGTACGTACCATTTCTATTTCGGGGATGAAATCGGTAGTCCAGGAAGTATTATGACGTTTTTCCCTTGGTCGAACGAAAGACAAGGGAGAATAGGATCTGGTCAAGTTGGTATTACGACTTTCGTTGTCCCTGAAGGTGCACTATCATTTTGGGAAGATCGGTTAGAAAACAAAGAGGTTCCATATTCGTCTGTGACTCGCTTCCAAGAGTCATTTCTCCAGTTTCAAGATCCTCATGGTTTACAACTAGAAATCGTAGCAAGGGGAGACGGAAACCAGAGCCATTGGGAAATAAATGGTATCGATACAGATCATGCCATTAAAGGTATTGGCGGAGCTGTTCTTTATACAGGAAGTCCTTATCAAACGGAGGAATTGTTAACCAATGTTATGGGTTTAAAGCGTATTAGTCAACAAGGTGATTATTTGCGTTTGGAATCAGAAGGTGAGATTGGTAATATTATTGATATAAAGTTAACAGCTAGTCCTAGGGGGGAAATGGGGGTTGGGACTGTTCACCATATCGCTTGGCGTTGTAATAATCGTGAAAACCAAGTAAATTGGCGACAGCATATTAGTACTAATGGTTTCTTCCCAACTGACATGAAAGACCGTCAATATTTTGAATCTATATATTTTCAAGAAAAGGGCGGCATTTTATTCGAGATTGCGACAGATGAACCAGGTTTCACAACAGATGAATCAAAAGAAAACCTAGGAACTACCTTGAAATTGCCAAGCTGGTACGAAGTTCATCGGGATAAGATAGAACAAAACTTAGAACCTGTTCAAATCCCAACGGATAAAGGAGGAAAATAAAATGAAACATATTTTTGAAAAAGGTAATGCTGATAAACCAACATTTCTGTTACTTCATGGGACTGGAGGATCTGAGTTGGACCTCTTACCTGTGGCCGGTATGATTGATGATGAGGCAAATGTATTAAGTGTGCGTGGGAATGTCAATGAAAATGGGATGGCAAGATTTTTTCGCCGTATTGCGGAAGGTGTATTTGATGAAGAAGACTTAGTTTTTCGAACAAAAGAGTTATATGATTTTTTAAGTGATGCTGCAACTGAAAAGGGATTTGACCGAGATAATATGATTGCTGTCGGATACTCAAATGGAGCCAATATTGCGGGGAGTTTGCTTTTTCATCACGAAAAATCCTTAAAAGGAGCTGTACTATTCCATCCAATGGTACCGCGTAGAGGTTTGGAAATACCTGATTTAACAGATGTGCCTGTATTTATCGGTGCAGGTAAAAATGATCCCATTTGTAAACCTGAAGAAACAGAGGAACTCGCGAAGTTGTTAGAACAGGCTGGAGCGAACGTAGAAGTATACTGGGAGTCAATGGGGCATCAACTTACACGAACAGAGGTTGAGCAGGCTGCTAGATGGTATAAAGAAAACTTTTCATAAGGATGATAGCATGTTATCGATTGACCCAAAAAAGTTATCAGCAAAGGATAATTACAAGCTATTAAGTGGAAGTGTCATACCTCGCCCGATTGCATTCGTAACGACTTTATCAGAAGAGGGGACATTAAATGGTGCTCCTTTTAGTTTTTTTAATGTCGTAAATTCGGACCCACCAATGGTGTCTGTTTCGGTTCAGAGAAGAGATGGTGAACAGAAAGACACAGCACGAAACGCTATTGATCAAAACGAATTCGTCGTTCATATTGTCGATGAATCATACGTACATGCGATGAATGAAACAGCTGCTAGTTTACCTGCGCATGTTAGTGAAATTACAGAGGCTAACCTTACGCCGGTCGAGAGTCGCGAAGTGAAAGTACCAGGCATTCAAGAAGCAAGCATACGTTTCGAATGTAAGCTAGATCGGATCATACCTTTTGGTGATAATGGAGTAAAATGTGACTTTTTGTTAGGGAAAGTTGTCCATTATCATATTCGGGACGATTTATACTACGATGGGAAAATTGATCCAAAAGGGTTAAAACCTATTGGGAGGTTAGCAGGCCTAGATTATAGTAAGCTTGGTGAAATGTTTTCGATAGAGCGTCCCAAATAAGGCATCCCCATAACCGAAAAGGTTATGGGGATTTTTTTAAGAGTATGTTTGTTGATATATGGTATATTGTTCAATTGAATGTAAGTCAGGTTCGTACCCAATCCCGGGATTTACGGGTACATGAATTTCTCCGTTACGCACGATAACCTCAGGCTTAATGATATCCTTTTCCCAGTACCGCGCAGAACCAGCTGTGTCGCCTGGTAATATGAAGTTTCCCAGCGTACTGAGAGCGACATTGTGAGCACGGCCAATGCCTGCTTCTAACATACCGCCACACCAAACGGCAACATTACGTTCCGCACATAAATCGTGAATACGTTTAGCTTCGGTTAAACCGCCGACCCGCCCAATTTTAATATTAATTATTTTACAACTCCCTAATTCAATTGCTTTACGAGCATCGTCATAGGAATGAATACTTTCATCGAGACATATTGGCGTCGTGATTTGTCTTTGCAACTTTGCATGATCTACGATATCATCTGATGCTAATGGTTGTTCAATCATTAGTAACTGTAAAGGATCAAGTTCTTTAAGTCGTTCAACGTCTGCAAGCGTATAGGCAGAGTTAGCATCAGCCATCAATGGTAATGTTGGGAAATGGTGACGAATTTCTTTCAACACATCAACATCCCAACCTGGTTTAATTTTCACTTTTATTCGTTTATAACCTTCATTTACGTGAGCTCTTATAATTTCTAAAAGATCGGAAATAGACTTTTGAATTCCTATACTCACACCAACATCAATCGTTTTTCTTTTCCCCCCTAACAATGTAAAGAGGGGAGCGGCATGTTGTTTTGCATAAAGGTCCCACATTGCCCCTTCAATTGTGGACTTCGCCATATTGTTTTTACGTATATGTGAGAACAACTGACTAATCTCAGATGGGTGATGAATTTCTTTATGTAAAAGAGCAGGGATGAGAAAGTCCTCTAGCATATGCCAATTCGTTTTTAATGTTTCTTCATTGTACCAAGGGGCTGGGAATGCAACAGATTCCCCCCATCCTGTTAAGCCATCTTCGTCTATAGCTTCTAGCAATAAAAACTCTTTTTCTTGTAATGACCCAAAACTAGTCGTAAAGGAAAATTTCATCTCCATTTTGACGTGACGTAATGTTACTCGACTTACTTTCATTTCACCACACCTTATCTATTTTTAATCTCGTTCGCTTAACTAACTTGTAATAATTAATATGCCCATTGTCCGCTTTTTCCAAGGAAATTACTGCATAGCCATTATTGAAAAAGTATTGAAAAATTTCTCGAATCTTCATTCGCCAATCATAGGCAAGGGCTTGATTACGGGACTTTATTTTATGAAATTGCATCGGTATTGGAACGGTATAACATAAGCCATCTTTTAAGTTTAAATCCTCTAATTTTACATATTGTAATCTTGGTAAATTTTGATCATTAAGTTCCCATTCAATTACTGTTTCTTCCGGTAAACTGTGAACAAACCCTCTGCTTAATTCCCGGTCAATCCACCACTCTACTTTAAATCGATCAGTGGGGAGCCCTTTGTTTAGACTATCATTCATGGTTCCATAGCAATTTTCTATATATGTAGAGCAAATAGCACCTAGTTTCGATAGATTTAAGTAAGCATTTCTACTTTGTAACGGGTCAAAGGTCCATGATATTAGGGAATATCCCATTTGCTTTGCTTGCTTTCGTTGTTCTTCTTTTAACATGGTGCCAACCCCATGCTCTTGAAAGGCGGGATCTATGCCCAACATATGAGAGCATAAATAGATTTGGTTATGTTTATAACCTGGAAAACTGAAACTAAACCCTATGATTTGATCTTGGTTATAAGCACCTAAAATTAGACCGCCATTCTGGGAAGCGGTTAATGTATGGTGGACAGGAATAGGTGTCATATTCCATATGTTTTGCTGTAAATCATCAATATGGGTTAATTCGTCCTTTTTCGATAACACCCGTATTTCTATGTGTTTCTTTGAATACATCGTTATTGCTCTCCTTTGTGGGCGTTCGCCGTTTTAAGTATCGCTTTTGTTAATATTTCTACCCCCGTAAAAATACGGTCATGATTAAATGACATGTGGGGATGATGCAATCCAGGCTGTAAACCACACCCAAGTCCTAGCATCGTTGCCATAATATCGGGTTTTTTTAAGGTATAATAGTGAAAATCTTCGCCACCACTTGTCACAATTGGTTTACATTCGTATGGTTTGCCGACTGTATCAATGATTGCTTCACTCATATATTGCATAGCTTTTTCGCTTACAGTAGCAGCCGCAATTCTTGCTTCAACATTTAAGGAGATGGTTACATTATGTATGTTAGCGATATGTTTAATGGTATGTTTGACCTGATTAACTAACTGCTTCATATTTTCGTTGGATTGAGCACGTAAATCCAAACTAAAAGTTGCTTTACCAGGGATTAAATTTCCGGCATCTCCACCTGCGTGAAACTTCGTCATTTTGGCTGTGTAGGGTGTCATTGGATCTAGGTGGATGTTTTGGATCTCACGTACGATGGATGCACCAATTTCAATTGCGTTTTGTCCAAGGTGAGGTCTTGCTCCGTGGGCATCTTCACCATGAATTTTCCCAGATAAAAATTGGGCAGCCCCATGATAAATAGCCGGGGAGGCATACCCGTCTGCTAGTTCTTGAACTGGGCGCAAATGAACACCAAATAAGAAATCTACATCATTAAGAATATCTCGTTCAATTAAGGCCAATGCGCCTGTACCTTTTTCTTCTGCTGGTTGGAAGATGAATTTTAGTTTAATACCTTCAGGGATAGACAATTTTTGGAACAAAAGAGCGGCTCCAATTACCATTGTCATGTGGGCATCATGACCACATGAGTGGTTTGCCTTGAATTCTCCATCTACCTCTTGCCATAAAGCATCCATGTCAGCACGAAGTCCAATACAAAAATCCCCAGAGCCCATTTCAACGACGAGTCCAGGTATATCTGTAAATCTATGAACGGTTAAGCCCCTAGTTTCAAAGATTGCTTGGATATAGTTTGTCGTATCATACTCGTGCCAACTCGTTTCCGGATGTTGATGCAAATGATGAAAAATTTGTTTTAACTCTGCCTCTATTTCTTTTATGAATTGTTTCACATTCATTTCCTCCTGCTATTAACGATTCCATGATAGAAATATCATTATGGATTGCTTTTAAAGCTATCATAATATTGTTATCCATTCAATTGTTTTCTGAATGTTAGAACAGTTAGCTTGGGTAAACGTTTTTGAGAAGGTTGTGTTTCACCTGTCAATAAAGTCCTCTAAAGTATCATACAATGAATTAGTGGGTTTAAGGTTTACGGACTATTCGGAGAACCCATACTGGTATTGATAACGTCAAGGAGGTGACACAATGCATTACTTTTATGTAATCGCCTTTTTAAATCTTGTGGATTTAACGTTTACTTCGGTAGGTTTGTCCTTAAACGTAATTGAAGAGGGAAATCCAATCATGGATTTTTTATGGCAAGCCTCACCATACTATTTCATCCTTGTAAAAGGTTTTTTGTCGATTATATTGGTCGTAATGGCATTGTGTTTTCCGTTACATTTTGTAAGCAAAAGAGGGTGGAACATTCTCTTAAAAGGGACAACAGCAATATATGTTTTTGTCATCGGCTTACATTTCGTATGGGTGAAAGTGATTGTATAAGAACGAAACATAGGTTAACCGGATAAAACCGAGGTAATCCTCACTATGAAACAAAATATAATTTTACCCTTGCTAGGGAGTGCACTGTACCATATTTAACAGATCAAATCACATATGATTTGGTCTGTTGTTTTTCCGTATATATTTGCGGTTACTGGCTATTGATACGTGAATTAGCATACAAAATAGCAATACAGCACAATGACAATAGCTGTTGTCAACTTACTATTTATGGTGATGCTGTTTGCTTTGTAGATTTTTATAAACTAAGTAGGTATTGTAATTTTATGTTAAAATAATGATAGACATTGTAAAGAATTGTTATTTTAAGGGTAATATCAATCAGTTAGAGGTGTACATGTGAAAGAAAACTATCTGTTTAAAAATACGATTCAAACAGAAGAAGAATTACGCTCAATCATTGGTTTTCCTAGTGAATTAGTGAATAATAAAGTAATTACATATCTTGATAAACATTGTTTAGAATTTATATCGAAATCACCGTTTGTAGTTATTTCTACTTCTCATGAATTTGGATTTTGTGATGTTTCTCCAAGAGGAGATAAGACTGGATTTGTACAAGTTCTAAGTGAAAAGCAGTTAGTCATACCGGAAAGACCTGGAAATAAAAGAATAGATTCTATGCGAAATATTTTATCCAATCCAAGAATAGGCCTTCTCTTTTTTATTCCTGGTTTGGGTGAAACATTGAGAGTTAATGGTAAAGCCACTTTGGTTACAGATGATGAACTGCTTGATAACATGTCATTTAAAGAAAAAAGACCTCTCTTGGGTATTGGTGTTGAGGTAGATGAATGTTTTATTCATTGTGCAAAAGCCTTCAAACGTTCGAGGTTATGGGAACCTAATTCCTGGACAGATAAAGCTCTATTGCCGTCAGCTGCAAAAATAATATTTGAACACGCTAAACTTCCTAATACAAGTGTTGATTCCATTCAGAAAAGGCTAGAAGAGGGTTATTCAAAACGGCTATATTAATTGTTTCGCTAATCGGGGTTAGAGTTTAACAAGAGATCATCCAAAGATGGTCTTTTATTTTTTTTAAAAACGAATGTTGGAATATCATGTTAAGATTTAATCATAAGGACCTTGTGTTACGCGCCAGTTTAGTTGAATAAATTGTCTTAATAAGATAGAGCAATATATGTATTCTAAGTTGTTAGGAAAGGGGAATTACATTTGGGTATTGATTACACAATTTTTAATTCAATACCAAATCCTGTTGTATTAGAGGGCATTCTAGAACTTCATAAAGACATTTTTGGTACTTCTGATGATTTGATTAACAAGATGAAAAGTAAACCCAATTTGTTAGTCATTACTGCAAAGGATAACAAAAAAGTGATTGGATATAAAATTGGATATGAAATTGATCGTAATAAATTTTATAGTTGGTTAGGTGGAGTTGACACTAATTACAGAAAGTATGGTGTTGCTTCTATGTTAATGAAAAAACAACATCAATATTTAAAGGACAAGGGTTATAACGTTGTCCAAACAAAAACAATGAATAAATGGCGTAGTATGTTAGTTTTGAATATTAAAAATGGATTTGATGTCATTGATACTTATATAGATGAAAAAGGGCTACATAAAATCGTACTTGAAAAAAATTTACTTAAGTAAAGGGTGCTTATGTTAAACAAGAGGGTTTCTTCGGCGATCCATTTTTCTTATTGAGCTTAAGAGGCAGGTTAATTGAATAATATATATTGAAAAAAGGGGGATAAAGTATAAAAATTAAATATATGATCATCGCTGTATCTATTTAATTATGAATCGTTTTAGGCTTTCTATTTTATAATGAGACAACTAAAGAAAGTCCAGTTGGTGTAGGACTATCATTTAAGGAAGCAGTCCTAGTTGAAAATTATGAACTCGTTAGAGAATCAGGTGATAAACTTTATGAAGTGGAAGGGATTTTATGACAAAGGATAATTTTAATCGATTTGTAACTATTGGAGCTACATTATCTGTAATCGGATTTATACTTTTGTTCTTTAGCACTAACTTTGGAACATCAATGGCTGACAATTGGCTTATGAAACAAGGTGGAGCGGATCCTGCTATGTTTCATATTAGGATAGAAAGCTATATAAATAACTTTGTAGTTTCTGGGGGCATACTTTTTGGTATAGGACTTTTCACTCTTATCCTAACTTATTTTATAAAGATAATTTATACGAAAGAGTATTAAGCTCTGCTTATGAAAAATAAGAGGTCGGTGTCTAAACAGATATTCTTATTGAACTCCCTCATATAGATGCTTTATTTAATACTCGCTTATTCGCAAGATTTCAAAACCACTTTATGGACAGTTAAAGAATTATTGTTGTTGGTTTGTGCTGAAAGAGGGTGTACTTAAAGGTGAAATTTGGAATGTCTATGTTAATATTATATAAGCAAAGTCTTGTGCTAAGGGGACGATAGTTGAAGAATAAGTGAAACCTTTATTAGATATGTTTTCGTAGCAAAATAGGGGGTGTTGGAATGAGTTTAGATAGAGATACTCCAAAAGAAAGAAGAGAGAGGCTGCGACAAGAAGAATTAAGGAATCCCTCGAGTAGTATTCATGGGAGCAATCTTGCTGATTTAGTTGGTAGCTTGGGGTGGAAAGGCACTGGTATACTTATTCTCGTAATTATATTAGCGTTTATAATTTATGCCGTCTTCTTTCAGTAACTGAAGGCGATAAACCCAGAAAGGTTAATGCCTTTGTTCTTTGAAGTTATTGTACTAACCAAGCAAGATTGTTTCATGAGGAATATAATATTGGAGTGATTTTTTGCAGTCAAAATACATTCGCTATTGGATACTGATACTATTTAGCAGTTTTTCATTACTATTTGGTTTCGGAACATGGCTGGTAGAATTAATAGAAGGAAGTAAAATCAATACTACCGAACACATTGACCTTGGTGTTGCTTTGATTTTTTATGGTTTCATTGGTGGTTGTTTAGCTTTCGGAGTTATAATGTTACCTCTTACCCTAATCATAGAAAAGTTTTTTAATAAGCTAGTGATTAAAATTATTATTTACTCATCAGTTGGGTATTTCTATGGAAAATTTATTTTTGGATTGAGTTTTCTTAATGAAAACGTTCAAATTTACAATTTAACTGAAATAACATCTGTTCTTATTTTCAGTGTTATTAGTTTGATTTATACTTTCATAGACAGATCCTCTTATCACAAATTAGTCAAAATCAAGATCCGTTAAAGTACATAAAAATAACTAATAGAAGCTAGTAACTTATATCATTAACGGGGGCTTTACTTGGAAATCCAACTGTCGATGGAGCTTTTTTGTTTTTTCAACTAACGAAACAGAAGAGTTTAATAAAATGCGAATAGGAGTTGATTAAAATTAAAAAAACCTCAAAGTTTTAGGAATAATTGCAGCTATTTCCAGTATTGTTATATGGTTTGTGCTTAAACCTGCTGAATATGAACCATGATGAATACATTGTTTACATTAACGCTCCCAGTAGTTATAGCAATGATTGCTTCTCTTATAAATGATAGCTATTTAATGATTGCGTTTTTGTGGTCATTACCAATTAGCTTATATATGGATTGCTATAATAACAAACGTCTTTAACCAAAATTAAAAGGCAAGAGCCCGATACAATACCGAACTCTTGCGCAACAAGCTGCTTAATATAATAAATTGTTTAACTTTTTGGAGGCACTTCAGAATTAAAAAATCCAAACGTTTTTGTTTACTGTTTGTACTGTTTTACGGTGCTAAACATAGTGTGCTTCAGTATTCTTTTTTATCTGTTATTTTCATAGTATCGGAACTCCTTAAAGAAATCGTTGATCCCCTTTTGATTCCATCATTTGTTCCCGCTGTAAGTAAGAGGATCTTGGTAGCCGCCAATTGTATTTTAATGAAATTAGCCTTAATACAACAATAGAGGCAAATAATCCATACAGTCCAATATCAGTCTGGATAATATTTAACCCGATCAAGAGCCCAGCCACTAAGGCCCATAAGGCATAAATCTCATCCCTAAAAATAAGTGGTTGTCTACGAGCTAATAGATCCCGCAATACACCACCACCGGTACCCGTTAAAATAGCCGCAACAACAATCGCACTTACTGGATAACCCATTTCCTTTACGAGCAGCGCACCTTGTATAGCAAATGCGGATAGCCCAATGGCGTCAAAGAAATTGCCCCATTTACTCCAATGTTTAATTAAATGAGCTGGAAATATGATGAGAATTGTTATTGATATAAAGGCAATAAAAAACAAACTACCTTGCTCCCACAATTGGGAAATTGGATTTCCTACTAGTAGATTCCGAATCGCGCCTCCACCAAAAGCACAACAAAAGCCTAAAGTGTATATTCCTAATAAATCATAATCACATTCAGGGTCTCGGGCCACAAGTGCACCACTTAAACCAAATGCTATTGTTCCGATAACCGTTAAAATATCCCATATCATAACATCACCCAATCATTAATGGTTGGTGAGAAAATTTTAACGTATGAGAACGCATATGTCCATTAATAAATGGGGAAGGAAAAAGACTACTCGTATGAACTGCTCCAATTGTCAGACACTATACTAGCTATAGGATGTGCAATCAGTATCGTTGGCTTAACAATTTTCTCTCGATTATTCCCATTTCATCGCCCAATCTTGAATATGACGAATAACTGGTTCTAACTCTTGTCCTTTTTCTGTTAAAGTGTACTCAACACGAACAGGAACCTCTGCATACACATTACGGTTTACTATCTTTTCCTCTTCAAGTTCTTTTAATCTTTCGGATAAAATTCTCCCGCTAATTGGTAAGGAGGATTCGACTTCAGAAAACCTTTGTGGACCGTTCAAAAGCTTATACAAAATCAATCCGGTCCACCGTTTTCCAATTAATTGCATCGCTTTTTCAAACTTTGGACAAAGTTGAGTATTATTCAACACGATCACCTCATTTAACATCATTATACCGTTTACAGGGAGATTTGGAATATAAATATTCAAATAATTTAAAATTAGTTGACAAATTAAATTATGAATAGTATATTAATTACGAAAAGTAACTAAGGTAATATTTAGAAGTATAGGGAAAAAGTTCTAAACTGTGTCCGATAAAAGTAAGCAGTTTTTTTAAAAATATTTATCTCGAATTCGGACTGTTTGATTTAGAATGACTCAGTTTGCCACAATTTTTAATAAATTTTAATCATAAGGGGAGATATGAAGTATGGCAAAAACAAAATGGTCTATTGACAAGGCACACAGCTCAGTTGACTTTTCAGCTAAGCATATGATGATTTCAACAGTGAGAGGAACTTTTCAACAATTTGATGCAACCATTGAAGCTGATCCAAATGACTTAACAACAGCAAGTATTGAGTTTTCTGTCGATGCTGCTAGCATTGATACGAAAAATGCAGATCGTGATGGACACTTAAAATCAGCCGATTTTCTTGATGTTGAAAATCATCCAACGATTACGTTTAACGCAACAAAGGTTGAAAAGGTGGATGACGGTGAGTATAACGTTACAGGTGACTTAACAATTCGTGGGACAACAAGAAGTGAAACGTTTGTGGCTCGTTTTGAAGGCCAAGGTAAAGACCCATGGGGTAATGAAGTAGTAGGATTTACCGGTGAAGGAACTGTAAACCGTAAAGACTACGGTTTAACTTGGAACCAAGTACTTGAAACGGGCGGCGTTTTGGTTGGAGAGAAAATTAAGTTCTTTATTGAAGTAGAGGCTATGAAGCAAGATTAGGATTGAATGAGAAGGCATCTCTTTGGGAGGTGCCTTTTTTGTTAGCGGTATTTTCTGTGGACAAAATAATCTATATAATTGGAAGTATACACAAATGCTAAAGAAAAAAGGTGTGAAAATTTATGAATTTAAAACCATTAAAAGGGCAACATCATGTGTCAGCACTAACGGCGAATGCGAAAGCTAACTATGACTTTTACACGAAAATACTAGGGATGAGGCTTGTAAAGAAAACAGTTAACCAGGATGACACATCAGTTTATCATCTATTTTATGCGGATGAGAGAGGAAATCCTGGTACTGATTTAACCTTTTTTGAAATTCCGAATGCTGGAAATACGTATTACGGCTCTAATAGCATTTCTGGAACATCTTTACGTGTTCCGAAGGATGATTCTCTTCAATATTGGATGGATCGGTTTAATGAATTTGGTGTTGAGTATGATAGTATCCAAATGGACAACGGACGTGCTACGTTACATTTTCGTGACCATGAAGGGCAACGATTAATCCTCGTTTCTGATGAAGACAATAAAGGGGTTGCAGCTGGAACTCCGTGGGAGAAAGGTCCTGTTCCTCTAGAACATGCCATTCGTGGATTAGGTCCTGTTTACCTAACTGTATCTAGAGAAGGTAGAACGGAACGAGTTTTACAGGACATCATGGGGTATAAAGAAGTTTCAACCTACACAAATCAAAATGACAATCCAGTTACCGTTTTCGAGACAGGTGAAGGCGGGACAGGTGCAGAAGTACATCTGGAGGTGCGCCCTGACTTACCTCGGGAAAGGCCTGGCCGTGGGAGTGTTCATCACGTAGCTTTTCGGGTTGATAATGAAGAAGAGTTAAGAAAGTGGGTAACCCGAATAAATGAAGCACGTATTCCAAACTCGGGCTTTGTTGAGAGATATTATTTCCGTTCGTTATATTTTCGCGAACCAAACGGCATATTATTTGAATTAGCCACAGATGGGCCAGGATTTGAATCAGATGAACCGTTTGAATCATTAGGAGAATCATTAGCATTACCCCCTTTTCTGGAAGGAAAACGTGAACAAATTGAGGCTAAACTAGTTCCTTTAGAAACGAAGCAGAGTGAGTAAGGGCAACCGTTTGTTGTGAATATTTTCTGAAAGCCATAACGTATTACCATAATACTGGTTCTATAACTTTTTGAAATGCCCACTTGGGCATTTCTTATTATATGTATAATTTCCTTTCCTAATGGGAACACAGAGGTAATAAAAACTAAGGAGTTCAATGCTATATGGAACGGAATGATCGAAATTTATTTCAAGCAGCTTTTATATTAGGTTTAGGTTTGTTAGGAGCAGTAGACGGTATCGTATTTCACCAGTTATTACAATGGCATCACATGGTGGATCACCATAATCAAATTCACATGAAAATATTTTCTGACGGTTGGTTTACAATTTTATTTTCTCTTCTACTAGTATGGGGTGGGGTCAAGATTTATCGAGATGCTGCAAAAGGTGAGCTTGGTACAAGACCTCGTACTTTTTTGAGTGGTATACTCATAGGCGGAGGTGTCTTCAATTTAGTTGAAGGAATGATTAATCACCACATCTTGCAAATTCATCGGGTAAGACCAGCTGCTGAAAATCCACTATTGTATGATATTAGTTTTTTAATTGTCGGTTTTTTATTAGTTATAATTGGGCTTATCGTACGGAGAAAAAAGGTATAAAACGGTTAGGGGGAGGATGACGTGGGGAATCATCGTCATGTTGTATTACAAACAAGTGTGGAAAATATAGATTGGAAAGAGCTAAGTGAATTATTTCAACAAGTAAACTGGGAAGGGTATAATATGGAAAATGTCGAAAAGGCCTTTCGAAATAGCTATATCGTTTGTTTTGCATTTATAGATAATAAATTAGTTGGGTGTGGTCGTTCTATATCTGATGGAGTAAGATACGCTGCAATATATGATGTTGTAGTAGCTCCGCATATGCAAGGGAAAGGAATCGGGCATAAACTAGTAGATTCCTTACTAAACCATTTAAAGGATATTCCTTTTGTGCATTTAACGACTACAATCGGCAAAGAAACCTTTTATGAACAGTTTGGTTTACGTAAACATAAAACGGCGATGGCTAGATATTTAGATGAACAGAAAGCAAATATTTATTTGGAACCACGGACTATGTAAGGATTTACCATTTAGTGAACTATTTTGAATTTAATAAAACGTATATATCATTACGATTGTTTTGGAAGAGGGTGGAAGTACAACTGCAAAGGTTTAACATATATCAAATGATATGTTACTTTTTGGAAAACAAACGTTTCACGATTATTTGAAAGATATTTTCTTTTTGCTTTTCCTCTTCCTTTATTTCATAGTTTGGTGTAGTTTCCAAAAAAATATGTTCCTTATCAATGGCTTCATCATAGGTTAAGATAGCACCTAAATCAGACTTTGCATCACGGTTAGAAACATTTGTATATGGAACTTTCATCTGCTTTGCAATTTGTTTATACGGTGTAAAAAAACGAGAATGAACTTGCCCATTTAACAATAATTTCGCTTTCGGATGTTGACGCATTTCCTCCTTCATTTCTTCTTGTCCTAATCCTTTCATAACTTGTGCCTTTGTTAATGCTAAAACGGTTCTTTCCCGTAATGAACCTAAAAATCGTCTTCTTTCATCTGGTTTTGTTTCTTTCGCTCCATAAATTCCTTCTTGTATATAGTCATCAACTGCTTTTTTCATCTTACAATCCTCCCAAAGATATGAACCCTTTTACCATAGTGTTCTCATTAATGGAATAGATATAGAAATCGTATAAAAATTTTCTTTTCTTCTCAAAATAAAAATGATTATCCCTATGTTGGTTACCCCTTTCAAAATACCTATATTTATAATCCTAGAAAAATTCAAAAAAATTCAAATATTTACATAATAAATTGGCAATTATCGTTTATAATATGATAAAAGGAGGAATTAATATGTTTGATTACAAAATGGATATTCCACTACATGAAGTACCGAAAGGGTCAGTTGAGTTAAACTCACGACAATCGAATGAAAATAGTGAGTCTGTTTCATTTGATTACAATCAACATATTCCTTTGGATGAAGTGAAGTAATGTTTCAAGGAAGTGAAAAACCTACCGGAATTCCGGTAGGTTTTTTTCATTTAATTAAAACTGTTTCGCTACTTCTTTTGCCTTTTCAATAGCATTTGCTTTAATCTCTTCTGCTTTGTCAGGGGTTGCTGCCATACCTTCAGCTACAACAGAACCAGCTGATTGAATACCTAAAAATGCGAATACACTTTGCAGATAACGATCGCCGAATTCCATATCTTTTGCTGGGCCTTCAGAATATACACCGCCACGTGCTTGGATGTGAATCGCTTTTTTGTCGGTTAATAATCCAACAGGACCTTCTTCGGTATATTTAAAGGTTTTACCAGCAATTGAAATGGTATCAATATATGCCTTCATTTTTGGTGGGAAACTAAAGTTCCATAATGGTGTAACGAATACATATTTGTCAGCTTCAATGAACTGATCTGTGAAATTGTTAATGCGACTTACTTTATCTTTCTCTTCCTCACTAAGTTGATCAAATGCAGAACCTTGTTGTAATTTACCCCAACCGTTAAACACGTCAGTGTCTATGTAAGGGATATTCACGTTATATAAATCTAAGTGGACAACCTCATCATTCGGGTTTGCCTCTTGGTACGCTTTTAAAAATTCTTCTCCAACTGCTAAACTAAAAGATTCATTAGTGGATTTTGGATTTGCTGTAATGTATAATACTTTAGCCATTTTCATCTTCCTTTCTAGGTGTTTTTTATAATTTATCCTACATTCATTAATCCATGCGTTTTGTTCAGGATTAAAAATCTTGAATTTAGGATATTATTACGATATCCGATTAATAAACAGAAATCAAATGTAATGCTTACTAAGGTAAAATTATGTAAAGTGATAGTAAGGGGTGAGATAATGAAAGTTCAAATTAAAGAGCGGGCATTATACGAATTAAAAAAATATAACTATGATGTATTTCATATTCATGCGGACAATACTGATGGTTGAAGCAATATCATTGACTATGACTTGATCCTGGATGGATCAACGAATCAAAACAGTGAACTTCTTTTTTGTGTTGAAGGTGTTTATTTGAGGATAGAGCCTTTCGCACAACAGTGGATTGGGAATGATCTAATTATAGATTATAAACAAAATTATGGATTCATCCTGAAAAACCGTGGACAAACATTAGCGTTAGGCATAAAGATGAAATGCACATAAAGCGTTTTATCCATTTTAAAATTAAGGAAATTGGAAAAGATAACATTGAAACCACATTGAGGAGAGTCCAGAATATGAAAGAAATCTTTTTAAGTACATTAGCAGGTATGATTATCGGCATCATCTTTAAATTATTTAAATTGCCGTTACCCGCTCCACCCGTTTTAGCTGGAGTGTTTGGTGTCTTTGGTGTCTATTTAGGCGGGGTTGTAATTGATTGGATTTATAAAACGTTTTTCTAATATCATGTTGGCATAACAATGTTGAAAGGTTACTCGGGGGAGTACCTTTTTTATTTTTGAAGAAATCTATCATAATTTCTAATATAGTAAAAGCCTTCAGCATATAGTGTAGTAAGATATGAAATACGATATCTTACTATTATATAAGGAGGTTTACATATGAAAAGGTTATTTTCGTTACTGCTTGCGATCTCATTCATGTTGATTGGAATCGCATCCATTCATTCCTCTCACGCTTCCACAGAAGACGATGTTCATTTTACAGTTGTATTTGAAAAAGAAAAAATTCCCAAAAATGCGAACGAGTTGATAATAGGTTTAGGTGGGGAAATTGTAGATACGATCCCTGAAATTGGTGTGATTCAGGTTAAAGCACCAAGTGAGTTCGGCTTTGAAGCTACTAAGGATAAGGCTATCAAAGTAGCTTCTCCAACGCTTGTTATCGAAAACCCTGAATTAGAAACAATCCCTATGGAAACTGAAAAAACCGAAACAACTGGTAAAATGGAGAAAAATAACCGTGGGGACCAACAAGAAATAGACGTTGCTTCAGCTAGCTTATATGAACAGTACCAATGGGACATTAAACGTATGACGAACAACGGAGCAAGCTTTGAAATAGAAACTGGTAACCATGATGTTGTTGTTGGTATTATTGATTCCGGTATAGATTTGCACCATCCGGACGTTACGAAAAATTTATTACCTGGTTCGAAAAACTATGTTCCAGCTGGTGGATTATATGGCTATGACCAATCGGAAACTGGTGATATAAATGATGTACAGGATCGTAATGGACATGGTACACATGTAGCCGGTAATATTGCAGGGAATGGCCAAATTTTAGGGATTGCTCCTCATATAGGCTTTAAGGCATACCGTGTATTTGCTGCAGAAGGTGGAGCTTATTCCAGCTGGATCAATAAAGCGATGATTGATGCAGCAAACGATGGGGTAGACGTAATTTCGATGAGCTTAGGTGGAATTTATGTAAAAGGAAAAGTATATTGGACCAATCCAGACACAGGTGAAACGTATGACTATGGAAATGATGTAGCAGATTATGTAGCATATATGAGAGCTGCACAATACGCGAATAGCAAAGGGGTATTAGTTGTGGCTGCGGCAGGAAATGCTGCCTTAAATGCAACGAATAAAAAAGAAGTAACAGAATTTGCAAATGAATTGTATGATGATTATGGTTACCATTTTGTTGGAGCGAGCTTTTACACGCCTGCCTCGGTACCAAATATTGTGACGGTTTCGGCAACTGGTCCTACAGATGAGCTATCTTTATACTCTAACTACGGATCAGGCTTTGTTGATGTAGCAGGTGTTGGAGGAGATTATAGAACATTTTTGCAATATTCTGAAGAAGATCGCGTTGATGAATATATAGAAAATCAATTATATGCTGATGAATTCAACTTGAGTTCAGTACCAGTTGTGGAGTATGAATACAACGATAACGGAACCATTAAGGATTACAAATATTTATATCCTGGCTATTCATGGTATATTGGCACCTCAATGGCAACCCCAAAGGTGTCTGCTGTTGCTGCATTGTTGAAAGTAAAGTATGGAGACGTCAATCCATATAAACTAAAAACACTAGTACAAAATACAACAGAAGATCTCGGTAAAGTTGGTTATGATGAACATTATGGACACGGATTCGTCAACGCATATAAAGCATTACAATAGTGAAACGAAAACCATCGGCTATTCCGGTGGTTTTTTTCTATTTGATTCAACACTTTTTATGTTACAATGCATAAGTCATTCTTCGAATGAAATGAAATTTTTATAATAAATAGATTGAAATGAGTATAATATTCCTTTATGCTAGTTTATAGATTATATCACAATATATTGTAACTTCATTGAAATCATAACTATATATAGTGTTGCCGCGAGTTGAGATGCCGTTACGGCTTAATAGGGAATTCGGTAGAAATCCGAAACTGCCCCCGCAACTGTAAGTGTGGACGAACTGAGGATCACCACTGTATAATTCATACGGGAAGGACTCAAAGTAGGACGATACACAAGTCAGGAGACCTGTCACAACTTCGTGTGTTTCGAATTCCTCGGGGATTGGGATGATGAAACGGTGGCGACAAAGGGCTCTTCTTACCCCTTTGTGTTATCGTTTTGTCCGCTCAATGCTGAGCGGTTTTTTTTATGTAAAAAACTAGGGATGGAAGGGGTACATATATGTCTAAAATTATGGATCAGGAATGGCGAAACGTGTTTCATATAATTGATGAAGCAGCGAAGAAGTATTCCATTAATGCCGACCCATTAAAAGAAAAATTAAAAGATTTACCTAACGAAGAAAAGCAACAGCAAGCGTTATTTTATTCCTTAAATAAAATTGGGATGATGCAACCGGAATGGACTTATATGGCAGCACAGTTATATTTACAAGAGTTGTACACAAAAGCTAGTCATAGTAGGGGATATGACTCTTCCCGAAAATATGGTGATTTTTACACATTAATAGAATTGTTAACAGAAAAAGGGATTTATTCTACTAGTCTATTAAATGAATATAGTAAGTCGGAAATCGATACGTTACAAAAAGAGATAAACCCCGAGCATGACACTTTATTTAACTATATTGGATTGTTTTTGTTAGCTGATCGTTACTTGGCAAAAGATCATGACGGAAACATCTACGAGCTTCCACAAGAGCGTTTCATGATTATTGCAATGACATTAATGCAAAATGAGTCGAAAGGCCAACGTATTGAACTTGTAAAAGAAGCATACTGGGCATTAAGCAATCTATATATGACCGTGGCTACTCCGACATTATCAAATGCAGGGAAAAGTTTTGGTCAGCTTTCGTCATGTTTTATCGACACAGTAGATGATTCATTAGATGGCATTTATTTGAACAACTGGGATGTAGCCCGTTTAAGTAAAGATGGTGGAGGCATTGGCATTTATTATGGAAAAGTTCGTGCACTTGGGTCAGATATTAAAAAATTCAAAGGGAATTCCTCAGGAGTTGTTCCTTGGATTCGATTAATTAATGATACGGCTGTAAGTGTAGATCAGTTAGGACAACGCCAAGGAGCAGTTGCGATCTACTTGGACGTCTTTCATAAAGATATTATGAACGGATTTCTGGATTTAAAGACGAATAATGGAGATGAAAGACGAAAAGCACACGATATTTTTACAGGTGTGAACATCCCGGATTTATTTATGCGAAAATTGGAAGAAATAGACGAGAACGGTCGGAGTGTCGGGGAATGGCACACTTTTTGTCCGCACCAAGTGAAGCAGTTTATGGGATGGAAAGATGAAAACGGAAATCCTTTAGGTCTCGAGGACTTTTATGACGAAGAAGATGAAAAGCTATTTACCCAAAAATATGAAGAAGCAGTCAACCATCCATTATTACCGAGAAAAACATATCGTGCTATGGATATTATGGCCCGTATCATGGTAGCCCAATTAGAAACGGGTACACCGTACATGTTTTATCGTGATGAAGTGAATCGACAAAACCCGAACAAACACGTTGTTGGAAGAGGTCGTACATCTATTTATTGTAGTAATCTATGTACAGAAATCGCGCAAAATATGTCGGCGACAATGATTACGAATGAATACGAGGACGAAGAAGGGAACTTAGTGATCGTCCGAAAACCAGGGGATTTTGTCGTTTGTAACCTATCTTCTATTAACCTACCAAGAGCGGTGAAAGGTGATGTATTAAACCGCCTAGTGAAAATACAAGTGCGCATGCTCGATAATGTTATTGATTTAAATACAATCCCTGTTGGACAGGCGGAAGTTACGAATAAAAAATATCGTGCCGTTGGTCTAGGGACATTCGGATGGCATCATTTGTTAGCGATAGAAGGGATCTATTGGGAATCAGATGAAGCAGTGAACTATGCAAACGACCTATATGAAGATATTTCTTATTACACGATAAAAGCATCAATGGAACTGGCAAAAGAAAAGGGAAGTTACAGTAAATTTGCTGATTCCGAATGGGAAACAGGTGAATATTTCACACGTAGAGGTTATTCATCTGAGAGATGGCTTGAACTGCAAGAACAGGTTAGGCAGGAAGGAATAAGAAATGGGTGGCTAATGGCTGTCGCACCAAACTCTTCTACTGCCAAAATTGGCGGTTCTACAGATGGGATCGATCCGATATATGCTGTCGAATATGCAGAAGAGAAGAAGAATTTCAAGTTTAAAGTAACACCGCCTGATTTAGATCACCATACGTACGACTATTACCGCCGTGCACGTCATGAACTTGATCAAGTGTGGAGCATTAAGCAAAATGCTGCCCGACAAAGACATATTGACCAAGCGGTAAGTTTTAACTTATATGTAAGGCATGATATTAAGGCAAGAGAACTGTTAAACCTACACATGCAAGCATGGAAGTCGGGATTAAAGACAACCTATTACGTTCGAAGCACATCACAATCAGAAATAGAGGAATGTGAAGCTTGCCATAGTTAAATTTTATGGAGGGGTATTATGTTAACAAATACCACGTTAAAGAAAGTAAAGTTACTAAACCATGATCACCCGAATAAGTCGACTAGTATTATTAATGGGGAATCATCAGGTCTATTAAATTGGAACGACATTGCATATCCACAAATGTATGAATTATACCAAACATTGTTGTCGAATTTTTGGAAAGCACAAGAAATTAATATGCAAGATGATATCAAACAGTGGGACCATTTATCTGAAACGGAACAAGATGTCTTTTTACGAATTAACACACAACTTGCCTCTTTGGATAGTCTGCAAACACCAACCATGAGTCAGGTTCTCGATTATGTTACCGATTCAAGTTTTAAAGCGATATTTGCAGTGATTGCTCAACAAGAGGCTGTTCACAATGAGTCTTATTCATATATTTTAAGTTCCCTCGTACCGTTGCGGGAGCAAAACGATAGATTCAACCAAGCGAAAGAAGACCCAATTGTTCAAAAACGTAACCAGCTTATTCTCGATGCCTATGAAAAATTCAGAAGTAAACCTACACCGCAACATTTATTTGAACTAGGGGTTAACTCCGTTATTTTAGAGGGGATTTTCTTTTACGCAGGTTTTGCCTTCTTTTATAACTTGGCAAGGCAACAGAAGATGCTAAAAACGAGCACAATGATTAGTTATATCCAAAGAGACGAGATGCAGCATGCTTACTTTATCTCTCAATTTATTCGCATCTTGTTAACAGAGCAAGAAGAATTAAATACGGAAGAAAACGTTCAATACATCTATGACACAATCCGAAAAGGTGTAGATTTAGAAAAAGAATGGGCCAACTTTATTTTAAAAGATATAAAAGATATTAATCTTGATGAGTTTGGTGATTACTTAGAATATTTAGCTGATAAACGATTCAATCAATTAGGGTTACAAGGCTTATATAATCATACAGAAAACCCGATGCCATGGATTCATGTGTTTAGTGATGAAATGATAAACGATACGAAATCCGACTTTTTTGAACAAAAGTCAAGAACGTATACAAAGGTATCCCAATCAAATGGATTCGATGAACTGTAATGAAAGTAGCACTGATTTATACCTCTATTACGGGGAACACGAAAGAACTCGTGAATATATTAAGCTACTTTTTTCAAAGTGACTATCAAATTGAACCGGACTTATATCTTGTCCATGATTTTCCTCAATCACGACTAGCTGAGTATGATGCTGTCGTGATTGCAACTTATTCCTGGGGGAATGGTCAAATTCCGAGGGAAATGATTCCTTTGTATATGGCTTTTGAACAGCAAAATGTAAAGCGACTTGTTACTGGAGTGGCCGGTACAGGAGATACGTTTTATCCCCATTTCTGTGGAGCGGTAGATAAGTTTAGGGATATGCTATATGTTCACACGAAGTTACAAGTAACGTTAAAAATAGAATTATTACCTCAGACAAAGGATTTGGAACGTTGTCGTTTATTTGTCGAAAAGGTAATGGATACAAAATAAAAATGACGCTTATTATAAGCGTCATTTCCATGTGGGAATGAATGGAGCATTCATAAAATTAAAATTATTCGTTTCTCTAATCTGTAAAAATTTGTGTTATAATTTTATAGACTATCAATTATGAATGTTGGACAATACCTAGTTATAATGTACTATAGTTCGATCGTGCTTTAGATCATTTTGGAAAAAGACGCTACTCATTTCCTGATGTTATGTTTATTAACATTATATCTAAGTACTCATCCAACATTCTCTTATCCCATTTCTTTTTTTCTTTGGGGGATTTTCTATTGATATTATAGACCTAGATATTAGGAAAGAAAAGGCAAAAACATGAACATGAATTTTTATTGACAAACGGTTAGTATAATGGTAATGGTTCTGCGTGGGAGGTGTCTATCATATCAAAAGAGGTAATGATGACAGTGTATAAAGAATTAGAAGACGGTTCAAAAACGTTTACGACGATAGATTTAATGAAGATTGATTATGTAGAATCGGAGAACCGTAAATTAGTTTATTATATAAATGGTGATCGTTATTTCCAAATTACAAAACTACAAGAAATGGAAAGTTTACTAAATGAAAAAAACGGTTTCGTTTCTTTAGACCGGTCTAATTTAGTTAATTTGCAAAATGTAATGGAATATGACCAAGAATTTGGCAAGATCTATTTTGAGGAAAACCCTTCACGGAAAAGTGTGTTTGCTACGATTGCAAAAATGAAGCAAAAATTATTAGACCCTTTAATATATCGTGCAATTGCAAAGAATAGAGATACACAACTAGAACATGGAGTTAGTAAACATAATTCTAGCTCTACTTATCAACCTAGAAACGAAAGGATTTAACAACAACGATGAATTACTTATTATTTTCTGAACTTTTTTTTGGTGCTTTTGAAGCAATCGCTACCTTAATATTTTCGATCGTACTTTTTAGGTTACCTATCCGACCTTATATAAAATGGTACGTTGGTTTAAGTTTTATAATCTCCGCTTTATGTATTGTGTTTTACAATTTCTTAGCGATCCCATTTTTCTATGGTGAAATAACGATTATGATACTTGTATTTTTATTAATATGGAAGATAATGGATGTCAAATGGTGGTTCTCCTTAATTGTGACGTTTGTCGGATACGTCGTTGCTTCGGGTGTTATACAAAGTGCAATTTATCTTATATTGTTGCAAATCGGATTAGTAGGCAGTACAAATTTAGCCACACCAGAAGCAGATTTAGTAGAGTTAATGACCATTCAATTTTTATACGGAATTATTGTATGTCATATGTCAATGGCAATGGTAAAGAAGCGATTTGGTTTAATGTTTATTCTAGATGATTTATCATTTCAGGAGTTGAAACAGCCGAAATTTCAATTTTTCCTTTTAACAACAGTGTTTGGTTTTGTAATGTATCAGTATTGTGTTTATGTTGTGAAAGTAGCTCCATCAGCATCATTTATTTGCATTCATATCCTTTTGGTTTTGGTTAGTTTAGCAAGTTTAGTTTCTTTCTTTCTCATTATTCAAAGCCAATTAAAGGAACATTACGAAGAAATAAGGAAAAACATTCAATTATAAGGAGTGTTTCGATGAAAGTTTGTGTATTCGGTGCAAATGGACAAATTGGTCAACATTTAGTGAAGCTTATTCAAAACAGTAGTAAGCATACAGTAAGGGCAGTTGTAAGGAAACAGGAGCAAGTTGACCAGTTCCAACAAGAAGGAATTGAAGCAATGATAGTTGATTTGGAAGATACCGTGGTTGAAATAAGCAAAGTAATGGATGGTTGTGATGCAGTTATATTTACAGCAGGGTCAGGAGCAAAGACAGGTCCTGATAAGACGTTATTAGTTGATTTAGACGGCGCAGTGAAAACAATGGAAGCAGCAAAGAAAACAGGTATTAACCGATATATTATGGTAAGTGCTATTCAAGCCCATCACCGCGCAAATTGGAGCAAAAAAATTAAACCATACTTTGTGGCGAAGCACTATGCTGATCGAATGCTAGTGCAAAGTGGGTTAACGTACACAATTGTCCGCCCAGGAGGTCTAACAAATGAAACGGCTACAGGCAAAGTAACTGTTGCAGAAAACCTGGAACGCCATACAATACCACGAGAAGATGTCGCGAAAACTGTATTGTTAGCACTGGATGAATCAAACACATTTAATCGTGAATTTGACTTAGTATCAGGAGAAAGTCCGATTGAAACAGCCCTTAAAAACCTATAAAAAAACAATGGTGTGATACACCTTTCAGGCTGTCGAGAAAGTCTCGACGGCCTTTTTATATTTTATTTCGTCGTTGATGAAAAAACCTCCTTTCCGCGGTAGTGTCGGTTTTTTCATCAACTTTCATCATAATTTTCCGCCGGCTTTAAGCGTTCATCGCGTTAAGGACGACCGTTATCCTCTGAATAATGTGGTCATACTTTTTTAGGTATAAATGAAAATTCTATGTATTGGTCCATGATTGCGAAATGTTTCTGAACAAGCATTGCTTACAGCTGCTTGTCAAAACATGAAAAAGATTGTCTTTCACCTAGCTCGTGTCAGCTAGGTGAAAGACAATCTTTTTCTTAAATAACTTATTGCTCTAAAACATCTAAATTTCTACGAAATATAAAAGAGTGTAGAAAAAAACATGGGGTTTCTCTACACTCTGACAAAGGTGTATTACAACTATATTTTTTGTGCTTTATTCGCGAAATAATATTAAGATGGCATGGGAAAAACAAAGATAATGATATTCTCAGTTTACAGAATGTTTGACTTCTTCGTTTTATGATAATATTGCTAGCTAATAATAATATTAACGATAAAATATGTTTAGATTTTACTTTATGTTTTGTGTGAAGAGAGGAGATTAACTATGTTTACCCTTCCACTAACAGATCCAGTCATGATATTTGCTCTAACTATGGTTATCTTTCTCGTGTCTCCTATGATAATGAAAATGTTAAGGATACCAGGAATCATCGGTCCGATTATAGCAGGTATCATTATTGGACCACATGGATTGGGGGTACTACAAAGAGGCCAAACAATTGAATTATTAGGTACAGTGGGTCTTTTATTTATCATATTTATTGCCGGTTTAGAAATGGACCTTGAAGGCTTTAAAAAGTATCGAAACCGCAGTATTGTATTCGGATTTTTATCGTTTATATTTCCACTTGCATTAGGAACATTCATCGGTATTATACTCGGTTATAGTATGACAGCTTCAATATTATTAGGTTCTATTTTAGGTTCGCATACATTGTTAGGGTATCCTATCGCTAGTCGCCTAGGAATTGCTAAGAATAAGGCTGTTACTACTGCTCTAGGCGGGACGCTGTTAACAGATACATTGGCATTACTTGTGTTGGCGGTCGTGACTGGGGCTGCAACAGGTAACTTAACGATCCAATTTTTTATCGTACTGGTTATATCTTTAATTGTTTTTACCTTATTAAATATCTTTGGAATACCATATATATCCCGTCAATTTTTCCGAAATGTAATCAATGAAGGATCTACTGATTTCACCTATGTGATTGTAATACTTTTTTTATCAGGCTTTTTAGCGACTGTAGCCGGTTTACAACCAATTATAGGTGCTTTTCTAGCAGGACTCTCATTAAACCGGCTCGTATTTGATCATGGAACTTTAATGAATCGGATACGGTTTACGGCGAATGCTCTTTTTATCCCATTTTTTCTATTGTCTGTAGGAATGCTCATGGATTTATCCGTCTTAATTGAAAATCCTCGGGCATGGCTATTAACTGGATTAATTTTAGTGAGTGTATTCTTAGGAAAACTGATTGCTTCGTGGATAGCTAGTTATGTATATCAATACAATAAGGAGGAACGTCACATTACATTTGGGCTCACCATTCCACAAGCAGCCGCTACATTGGCCTCTACATTAGTGGGCTATGATGTAGGGTTATTGGATCAAGCTACCGTTAACGGAGTTATCATTATGATTTTAGGTACTTGTATCGCAGGACCGTATTTAGTTGAAAAACACGGTCGAAAATTATCCCTACTTGAAGAGCAAACAGAATTTGAATCAGGTGATGCTCCTCAACGTATTATGATTCCATTGTATAATCCTGAAACAATGGACTCATTATTAGATTTAGGATTTGTACTGCGTAAAAGTAGTGGGACCGAAGAGCCACTTTATCCACTCACAGTCGTTAAGAAGGATTTGAAGAATGCGGAAAACGAAGTCGCGAAAGCGGAAAAAATGTTAAACTACGCTGTCAAATATGCCTCTGGAGCCGAAGTTCCAGTTAAGACGATAACGAGAGTGAATTATAATATCGCGAACGGGATCGAAAGGGCTATGGCAGAGGAACGAGCGACGAAAGTTATTGTAGGATGGAACGGAGAAAAAACTGCGCCCCAACGAATCTTCGGTACAGTCATTGATCAATTGTTAAGTAAGACACACCAAAGTATTTTAATTACAAGGTTAGGTCACCCTTTAAACATCACAAAACGAATTGTCGTTGTATTGCCTAGGGGAATCGATCATTCCTTTGGGTTTATCGATGCTTTAAAACATGTAAAGAAAATGGCTAATTTCTTAGGGGCAACGTTATTATTCCTAATAATAGGAGAAGGTTCTTCGAAATATGATAAATATATTAAGGAAACGACTCCAAATCCAGCATCTACAATAAGGGTAGTACCGGATTGGGATACATTTTATTTGAGTTATTTTGTCACCCTAAAAGATGATGACCTCGTAGTTGTACTAAGTGGTCGAAGGGGTACAATTGCTTGGCACCCAGAACTGGAGGAAGTACCTAATAAACTTACAAATGTCAACCCAGAAAGCTTTATTATTTATTACCCTACAGAGGAAAAGCACGTTGACATGCGTGGTGCATCTGGAACCATCATACCAAATGAAATGCTTTTTAAACGAGATTTTGACTAAAAAAAGGTATCAAGTTAACTTGATACCTTTTTCTATGCAATATAGGCTTCTAATTGTGCCATTGTATCCTTAATCTCTTCTTCTGAGGCTGTCCTAATGTGATGAATCGACTCGTGTGGCAGTGCAGCTGCTTTGGCGACGGTAGAGATGGCTCTGGCTTCATTTGTGATTCCTAATGATTGTAACGAATAAGGGAGTTGTAATGATCTATAGAACGGGAGTAGTTTATTTATTTCATCCCATTTCTCCTCAAAAGCTAATTGAACTAATATTCCATAGGCCACTTTTTCTCCATGTAAAAATGAATGTGTTTCTGATACTTGTGTTAATCCATTATGAATGGAGTGGGCGCCAGCAATTCGTCCGTATTCATCACCTAACCCGCCAACCATACCTCCAGTTAACAAGTTTGTTTCGACAACTTGTTGAAACGAGTAAGATATTTCTCCCTTTCGAAGGGATTCGATGGCTAATTTGCCGTGTTTTAATAGTACATCTTTACATTCCTTGGCTACGTTCCAAGCAAGACGAACAGAGACAGGGGGAGAGTGTAATTGTTGAATCAGTACATCAGCCTCATACCATTTAGCTAACGTATCACCAATACCAGCGCGTAAATATTCAACAGGTGAATCTAATAAAATGCGTGTATCTACTAATACAAGGTATGTACTCCTTGGAAAAATTGTATATCCAATAAAATTTCCATGGTGGTTGTATAGAACACTTAGTGGTGTCGTTGCTGCACATGTCGATGCTAACGTCGGGATGAGTGTAACATCAATATTCGCTTTATTTGCGACTCCTTTGGCAATATCGAGTACTTTTCCACCGCCAATGCCAATAATCATATCTGCTCCATGAATAAGAGCTTTGTCCGTCTGTTTCTGAATTTCTTGCTCCGTACACTCGCCACTGTATAAAGAGTATTCTACTTGAAAAGACGACAAATCGGGCATGTATTGTTTTGCGACTTTCCATGATTTTTCCCCGTGAATAATAAACAAGGATTGAAATTGGCCGTCTTTCATCCGTGTTGGTAGCTGACAGATTGCCTCAGTGTGACATTCATAATGTCCTGGTGTCCCTCTGACTTCAATTTGGTTCATTCTGTTATCCTCCCCTAAAGACGTTTGCGTCGTTCTATATGTAAGGTGTGTCCATTATAGGTTGAATGTAACAGTAAATCAATAGAGAAAGTTTTGAAAAATTTGTTTATTTTAAAATTCCACTAATAACTTTCTGCCGGTTTAAATCGGGAAAGGTTGGGGAGTATAATGCATTGACTGTATTAAGGGGTAAAGGTGGTTTATTATGTGGTCAAAAATTTATTTTATTATTGTTAGTCTATTTCTTTTTGTGACATTTCCATTCATGCAGTTGCATGATGTTCCCGTAGTTGCAAATGATGAAAGCGATGATATTGCTAGTGAAATCCACGGTATTATTCAAAATAATGCTACCCTTGACGGTTCGATCGTCGGGATAAGTGTACGTTCGGCAACATCAGGAGAGTTAATCTATCACCATAATGGCGACATACGTTTACGACCTGCTTCGAATTTAAAACTATTTACAGCTGCAGCATCACTTTCCTCCTTAGGTGAGGACTATAAATTTGTTACTGAAATTCATACAAATGGTAAGCAAAAGGGAAAGACAATTGACGGAAACGTTTACCTTGTTGGAAAAGGAGATCCGACCTTAGTAAAAAAGGATTTGCAACATCTAGTCAAAAAGTTAAAGAATTCAGGTGTAGACGTCATAAAAGGGGATGTAATTGGGGATGACACATGGTTCGATGATGTTCGATATTCACAAGATTTACCTTGGACTGACGAACATACATATTACGGAGGACAAATATCTGCTCTCACATTATCTCCTGATGAGGATTATGACGCCGGAACCGTCATCATTGACATAAAACCAGGAAATAAAATGGGGGAAACGGCTAAAATCTCGATAACTCCTAAGACAAATTATGTAAAGGTTGTAAACAAAACAAAAACGATAAGTGAATCCAAACAAAGAGATATTACAGTTACGAGGGAACATGGGACGAATGTTGTAACCGTTGAGGGGGAAATTCCTTTAGGCGATCAACTGTATCGGGAATGGATATCTGTTTGGGACCCAACGAAATATACAACTAGTCTGTTTAAACGCTTGTTAGAACAGAACGGGATCATTGTAAAGGGCGAAGCAAAGGTAGGAAATAAACCATCGAAATCGAAAATGTTAATGCAACATTCATCTATGCCACTATCTGAACTGCTTATCCCGTTTATGAAATTAAGTAACAACGGACACGGTGAAGTGTTAGTAAAAGAACTTGGGAAAATCAACAGAGGAGAGGGGAGCTGGGATAAAGGCATTGAAGTGATGGAAAAAGAATTAGCAAAATTAGGAGTCAATACAAGTACGTTGTTGTTGCGCGATGGTTCTGGCATTTCTCACGTTAATCTTGTACCAGCAAATGAACTCACAAAACTACTATACGCTATTCAAAATGAGAAGTGGTTTCCGACATTTTTTCAATCATTACCAGTCGCAGGGCAAATGGACAGGAAAGTTGGAGGTACATTGCGCTATCGTTTCCTGGATTTCGCTGGTAATATTCAGGCGAAAACGGGTACGCTTTCCACCGTAAGTTCTCTATCTGGTTATGTAGAAGGAAAAAAGGGAAAAACATACACTTTTTCCATCCTTATAAATAATATTCTCGATGAATCAAAAGCAAAAAAGATTGAGGAAACCATTTTAACAATATTAGCTAACCAATGAAAAACTCGGCTTTTAGCCGAGTTTTTTTTCTAATAAAAAACCTTATGAGAGGCTCTCATAAGGTGGTGGAAATATCTCCAAAAGGAATGTTAGAGCGCATTACAGTATTATCGCTTGCCATACGCTAAAATAGGTTGTTCGTTTTGATCTACATTCGTTACGTTCTTCTTTCGTTTGCGTGAAGATAAGTTTTCAACTGTAGACAAAACGAAAAAAGTTGTCAGTACTGTAAGTGAAAGAACGATTAGAGATGTTACCATACTCCACCATCCCCTTTCTTAAACATTTTCCTTTGTAAATACCGTCTTTTTTTGGTTAATTCCAGTATATAATACCAAATATTACGAAAAAGTAAAGTTTAAATTTGTGATTCTTTAAAATTCCTCTAATTTCTTTGTGTAAATCGTATATTCTCCAAAAATACTTTATTCATTATATGCTGAAATGTGCATCGAAAACCTTGCGGAAGGTGACTGGTAACTTTTTCATATTCATTTCGTCTAATGGAATGAAACGAAAGGAGAACTGCTTATGAAACATTTCATGAACACTGCATTGGTGTTTCTTTTAATTTTTTTATCAGCATGTGGTGGTACGTCCATTGGCGATCACCAAGGTGCAAACATTCAGTTTGATGAAGATTTCTTTTATATTACGGACTTAAGCGAAAATGCAATTTTAGTTGTTGGTGGCAAAGGTGATGATCGTGTTGATGCTAAATATTTAAAGATTGTGGATAAAACTATTATTTATAACGAAAATGGTGATGTAATTAAGGAGAATCAACTACAAATTGGGCAAAGAATTCAATTTATACTGGACCAAAAGTCGGGATGCGAAGAATCATTCCCGGAACAATGTCAGGTGAAGTATATAGCTTTAGCAGGTAAGTCAGTGGAAGTCCCATATGATGAAGAAGGGGTCGTAGGAGAAGAGGAAGCTGTAAAGTTGGCGCTTGATTATGTGAAAAAGAAGGAGCAAGAGGATCATTATTGGGTAATCCACGAAATTGAATATGAAAAACATAAATGGAAAATGAAGTTACACCATTACCTAGAACAGAGCAAAAAAATCGTCGTTTATGTAGATGGGAAATCAAAAAACGTCCACTCCGAAGTGACAGAAAAGAATGAACTGGAACGATTGGAAAAACTTCGTCCTCCAACACCTGCCATAACGGTAGATCACCAAGAACTTAATGTAGAAACAGGGTCATATATGTGGTCAGATGGTGACAAATCAGTTACTGCTGACTCTTTCCATCCTAAAGATTTAGTTAAAAAATACCAACAAGTTTTAGCTGATTCTGTATTGAATATAGCATTTGATTATAGTCCTCATACAATTGAATGGGGCATATGGACAGAAGACGGAATCCACTTTCAACCGGTGGAAAACTATAGAATTACACTCCCAGAAAAACCCAACAAATACGTACTTGTGATAAAAGGGGAATGGGAGGAAGGAGAATCAATTTATGCTGTTGGAATAGTATTAAAATAAAATAAAAACCTGCACTCAATTTATTGAGTGCAGGTTTTTATGCCCAGAAAGGGTAAATAAAGATAAAACGTTTATGTACTTTTAACTCCGTATAAAATACAACCAATGCCAATGATAATCCAAAGCATTTTGGAATACGTTAATTCTTCTGCAATCGTATAAACGCCTATTGTGGTCGTTAATAAGAGAATTAATGGACCAACAATAGCTAAAGATGAATTTAACACTAAGACTTTGCTCATATCACTCATTTTTAAAATAATCATAGCGACAATTAATTCAAATGTACCTGAAAGTACACGTAACATTGCTATCCCAAATATCGCCTTATCCACTTTTCATCCCTCACTTTTTAGTACCTGAAGTCATTATATGCTTGTATATAACTATGAAGACTTGCCTTATCAATTTTTTGTATGAAAAGATCTCGACTAATTTTGTTGATCGTGGAAATAATACAAACGAATCAACTAAGTAAAAGGAGCTTCCACAACATGAAGAGAAATAAAAATGAGCGTACAAAGGCTTCGTTAGATGGAATGAAAATTTATGGGACAACAGGTAACGTCGAAGTAGAAGGGTATCAAATGTCAGGTGATATTGAAAATGCCGGTAGGCTTGATAAAGGTTATACAAACAATCAAAAAGAAACTAGCGCAGAAGCATCAATTAACAAGGAATAATGGAAGAGGAGGTCTGGACAGTATCCGGCCTCCTTTTTAGTGAGAAAGGGGATGCGTATGAGATTTGGGTGTCATGTGAGTATAAAAGAAGGATATTTAGGTGCAGCAATACAGGCAAAAAAATTACGGGCTGAGGCATTTCAATATTTCCCAAAAAACCCTCGCAGCTTATCTGTTAAAGCTTTTCATCAAAGTGATGCAAGTGCGTGTAAAGAATTTTGTTTAGAGAATGGTCTCGTGTCTGTTTCCCATACACCATACCCAACGACAATTACACCCACAGACAATAAGCGGAATGCGGTAATTGAATCATTGTATAACGATTTAGAAATTTCTGAGGCATGTGGCTCCATCGGGGTTGTTGTTCACTTCGGAAAGTTGCGAAATCGGCATGATCCTCTAGCAAGTTATCATTTAATGATTGATGTATTAAATGAAGTTTTAGAACATTGGGAAGGGGATTGTAAAATTTTACTCGAAAATAATGCGGGCAAACCAGGTTCAATAGGTACAACAATTGAAGAATTAGCACAAGTAAGAAAACTAACGAATTATCCTGAAAAGATCGGCTTTTGCTTAGATACATGTCACGCCTATGCAAGTAGTTTATGGGACGGAACCAATTGGGGAGAAGTTCGGGCAGTTGGTTTAAAACAAGACTATCTTCAACACCTAAAAGTCATTCATCTAAATAATTCTAAATTTCCAGCTGGGAGTGGAAAGGATAGGCATGCGAATATTTTTGAAGATGGATATATTGAGGAAACACAATTCTCGGATTTGATGAAATGTATGGAGTTACAACACACTCCGTTTATATTAGAAACACCTTCCGTAATTTCAAAAGAAATAGAAATTTCCCGTCTATATCAAACGTGGGGAACATAATTTTCAATCATGATTTAGGTATCAAGTACATATGATTTACTTTAGACCATTTTTGTGAATAGGGGGTGATATATTTCCTGGGCAAGCGCAAAAATAGAGTGTTCCTTGCATTTGTTGACAGTAGATTTCGACAGTGTTTACGTTTTATTTTTTAACTAATGTAAATTTTCAAAAATTAAAATCGCTAATATTATTGACACAGATATTATTTTAATGTTATTATAATTAATTTTTCAAATTACAAAAAGTTTGTTATAATATGTTCATGGACCACATTTGGAGGTGGATATTTTGTTCCAAGTAGGAAGTAAAATCGTATATCCAATGCATGGCGCAGGGGTAATTGAATCAGTTGAAGAGAAAGAAATTTTTGGGAAGAAAGAGCAATATTTTATCATCAAGTTAAAGATAGATAACATGAAGGTTATGATTCCTGAATCGAAGATTGCTACATCTAATATTCGTCCTGTTGTTGATCAAGGTACACTAAAAGATGTATTAGATGTTATGGAAAACGGGGAGACAGATTCTGAACTGAACAGCAAACAAAGATATACAACGAACATGGAAAAAATGAAAACAGGGAGCCTTCAAGATGGGGTAGAGGTTGTTCGTGACTTAACCCGACTGAATCAGGAAAAAGCTTTAAATACAAACGAGAAGCAAATGCTTGATAATGCACGAAAGATTGTCATCAGTGAGCTAGGACTCATTAAAGGAATTAGTGACCAAGAAGCAGGTAAATTCATAGAAGATAAAACAGTATTGACCGGCTCTTAAAAGGGAGGTAATACTCCTTTACATAAGAAAAAATCACGCAGAATATTTCTGCGTGATTTTTTTATCTTAAAACACGGAAAACATTTGCCCTTGTAGCATCCGAAATGACACCATAACCACCTAAAATATTTACGTTTGGTGTTCCTGGCAACTCATTTTGTAAAAAGCTTTCGACGGTCGGAGGTAAGTTTGCGTTATTAATTAAGATGATGGGTGAGCTTTGCATGGCAGCTAATGGTGACCCAGGTAGTGCATCGATAAAGCTAATACCACTAGCAAAATAGATGTTGGACAAATCGAATTCATTCTTAAATCGTTGTGCAATAGCTACACTTGTTTCATAACGGTCTTTCCCTGCAATCCGTTCAATATTCGGAACACCTAAATTTTGAAGTTGCGTAATAACGTTATTAGATACAGCACCTTCACCACCAATAATCGTCACACTGTTGATACCGTTTGTTTGAATATAATGCGCAACTTCATTCGGTAGTGATTTTTGGTCTGTTAAAAGGATCGGCGTTTGTGTTTGTCCAGCATAAGGAGCCACTGATAAAGCATCGGGAGAATTCCTCCCAGTAGTTAAGATTATTTCATTGCGATTTCCGATCTCGCTTGCCACTCGTACTGCGGTTTCATAACGGTTTGAACCAGCGATTCTTGTAACGTTATAACCTTTTCCTTGTAAATGCGATTGTACAGTGTCTGAAATGGCACCTTGACCACCTAGGATATAAATTCGGCTCGGCTGTAATCGGTCAATTTCATCCTCTACATTCGTCGGTAAATTTGAACTGTTTGTTAATAACAACGGAGATTGTGTCTTTTTGGCTAAAACACTACCTGTTAAGGCGTCAATTGGAACATCACCACGACCTAAAACAACAGTGGATGCACTTTCAGGCCATCCATGTTTAGATACATTCGTACTTGTCTCAAAGCGGTTCTTTCCATAAAGTTCTTGTAACGAAAATCGTTTTAAGAAACTGCTTGAAACAAAACCACTTGTTCCATCTTGGAGTTGTACTGGGACCCAGTTCGTATTGTCTGCAGTAATGACATCCCCTGTAACCTTAAGTAGAGTTTTGTTTGAAAGTGTACGAATAATTGTCCCTGATAGAGAAGCGGTCTCCCGTAAATTAAGGTTGTCGGTCGTAGTAACCGCCATTGGCCCACTTCTAAATCGATTTGTTGCGATAGGTTGACTATTTCCTGTATTTAATGCACTTGTGTAGTAATCCCATGTGTTTGGTGTTTCATGCATGAGCGCCCATGAACCAGTTCCTTTTATTCCATATTTGCCCGGCATTTGCAATTTTGCCCGAATAGATGGCTCATTCTCATACCAAATGATGTAACTACCTTCCGTTAATTTTGTACTCCCGATAAATGCACTTTGTCCTTCTGGGATGGTAAAACTTGCATATGACGATTGTGTTTTTTCATCAAACTGTATTCTGCCATTAAATTGGTTCACGAGCGGTTCTACTCTAGTGGAGGAAAGACCCATGCCATGTAAATTTCGCCCCTCCAAAGTAGGTCCATCTAACTTCCACATCCGCCCGTAAAAAGGCAGACCGGCAACAATCTTTGTACGGGGAATCCCCTGGTTTATTGCGTATTGTATGGAACGTTCAAAAAAAGAAAGACTTGATACAGGTCCAATTGGACTATCAGGAGAATCCCAACTTTCATCGTAGGCCATAATCATTAAATAATCACTATGCTGGGCGAGACCTTTATAATCGTAAAACCCGTGCCAACCAGTATTCCAGCCACTAGGATTCGCTGCAACAGCTACAGAAACTTCTTTATGTTTTGGAATGTATTCCCTTAATAATCGGACTAAGTCTGTGTGCTCATTTCGGTACGTGTGACCAACACCTTCAATGTCCACATTCACACCATCTAGATTGTATTGTTCTATTGCGTTAGCTATATCTCGTGCAAGCTGTTCCCGGTTATTTAGACCATTTATTCCAGCAGTACGATCCCAGTGATTGGCGAGGAATGGAACAACTTTTATTCCCCGTTTGTGCATTTCATTAATGAACGATGTTTGTAATCGCCAAGTAATCTCTAAGTTTCCTTCTTTAGAGATGTCAAAATAATTAGGAGAAACAACATTTAAACTACCTTTCGTTCGATCAACTTGAGTGATGTAAGAACTAGGTGTACCGAAATACACATAGGACATATTAAAGAAATTTGTTTGTCCTTGTGAGACTGGTGAAGAACCTTTTTGCATTACGACAGGTAGTATGAAAATAAATACTAAAAAAAATTTAATGGCCTTCACTGTAATCCCCCTTTATATGCAAAGAAGTGTTATTCTATATCGGCATAGGAGACGCTAAATTGGTATCCATTATTGGTCGGCTGAATTTTGTATAATATGTGATAATATTGAAATTCCTTAGCTGTTACCTTTGATAAATCGGCATTAGGGCCAACTCCTATATCATGAAATAAGGCGTCTACATCGTAAATTTCTATATTCGGATGCATAATATTAATGATTTGACTCCAACCCATTAGCATAGATTGATTGACATTGTTCGTTTTTGCTGTACTTGTCAGTTCGATTCGTTGAATATAATCTTGTAACACATAAACACGTAATGATAAGTTGCTCATTAATTGCGACGTATAAACTTGTTCTTCAGTGTCACTTCCTTCTTGCTGAAGTTCTTTAATATATAAGTTAGAAAATTGTTCCTCGGTAACGGCGTTCCACCTTTCTTTAAAATCTGAAAATGGTAATGTCATATTTCCTTGAACCACTTCACCATTCTCACTGATTTCCTCATTCTGTTTTTGGATTATTTGTCTTTGATCATAATCTTCTTCATCAGCCACTTCTGGAATGGTTCGCTCCTGTGATTCCTGTTGAAATTCAACTTCTCCCTCATCCCGAGGTAGATCACCGTAAGGCTGTTCATACCATTCTTTTTCATTGTCTTCTATTAATGTTTCATCATTTGGTTGCGGATTCTGTTCATCTGTTGATAAACGTTGATATCTGTCCTGTTGCGTGTCTGGTTCTGTAGAAGAAGAACAGCCAGTGAACAGGAGGATGATAAAAAGGGCTTTTAATATGAGGAGCATTTTCACCATATCTTCACCGTCCCATCGATTGAAATTACTCAGTTTTATCCTTTGACAAAAGATAGTTCGCATACTGGAAAAAAGTGGTCCCCTACGATGGGGAAAATACTTCATGTTGAATTCTTAAAACAGCTTGTTCCTTCAATTTTGCTTCAACCATAATGTCGACCTCACGATCCCCAACTAAGGATAATAAACGGTTAAAATCATGTTTAAATACATAATCATGATGACTCCTATCTTTTACATGGGTTTTACCAGAACTTATATGTACCTTTGGTCTTCCAAATGGTTTCCAAGACTCGAATACGTGTTCCATCATGTTTTCTAAAATTCCATTTCGGTTATGACAGATGTAGTGATGAATATCAAAGCAGATTGGAATACCACATTTCCTGTAGATACTAATTACGTCTTCTAAGGCATAGGTACGGTCATCATTTTCCAATCGCAACTTTTCTTTGATGCTGTCTGATAACATGTGGTAATGTTTAATAAAACGTTCTTTAGCTAACTCGATGTTTCCGTACTGTCCACCTCCGTGTATGATCATATCCGATCCTCCAACTAAATTTAAGACCTTATCATGGTATTCTAAGTCTAAAAAAGATCGCTCTAATACATCGTCACGTGGCGTACTGAGTACAGTAAATTGGCCCGGATGCATAGATAAACGGATATTATGTTTTTCTTTAAACTGTTTAATCGTACTTGTTAATGATAAAATATCTTTGTCTGTCCACCACTCCCAAGTCATGTTCTGGTGACTGCCAAGTGGAACAATCTCTGTGCTTATCCGATAAAAATACATGTTATGTTCTACATTCCACTTTAAAGCAGCGAGTACATTTTGTAAGTTGTTGATAGTTAGTTCCTTTATAATGTCTGGTCCTTTTTTTTCAAAGGTGGCAAGACGGCAAGTTTTAAACTTAGTTGGCAATGAAGTATTAATACAGGCGTATCCGATTCGCATAATCACAACCTACTTTGAAATTAAAGTTATTTCATATTATTTGATGAAGATGAATGATTTATCCTTATGAATGAGTAATCTAAATAAGCAGGTGACAGTTGTGAACATAAAAGGAGTTACGGTAAAAGGAAACCTTATAGATTATGAAACAAGATGTATACATTACCATTCACCATTAGATGTGATTGCCATCAAATTTAAATGCTGTGAAGTATATTACCCGTGTTACAAGTGTCATAATGAAAACACAGACCACGCAATTCAAGTGTGGGAGGTTCACGAGTTTCAAGAAAAAGCGATCTTATGCGGAATGTGTGGGTTAGAAATGACGATTCATGATTATTTACAACATGGGGAAAAATGCCAACGCTGTCGTACAGCCTTCAATCCTGGCTGCCGACTTCATCGCCATATATATTTTCAGGAATAAGTGAAAAACTAACAAGCTAAGGAGAGAGTGAAAATGAATAATTTACAAGTAGGGACAAAAGCTACCCTAACTGTTAAGCGCGTCATTGATACAGGTTATGTGTTAACAAATGATGATGCAGAAGTACTATTACATAAAAATGAGGCTATTGATAATTTAGAGGACGGGGACGAAGTAGAAGTTTTCTTGTACCAAGATAAAAAAGGAGAAATCGTAGCGACCCAAGTTCTTCCCGAAGCAGATATAGATACGTATGATTGGGCCGAGGTTGTAGAGGTTATTTCTGATCTCGGTGTGTTTGTGGATATTGGCATTCAGAAAGCTATTCTAGTATCAAAGGACGATCTTCCATTATATCGTGAAGCTTGGCCAGAAGTTGGGGATGTGCTTCATGTTATTTTAGATACCGATAAAAAAGGGAGACTATTAGCGGTTCCGATGTCCGAGAGTACATTTGAAGATGAGTTTGAAGACGCTCCTGATGATTTAATGAATCAACCAATTAGTGGAAGAGTTATCCGTTCTAGTCGAGAGGGTGCCGTTATCGTTACGGAAGAAGGATATCGTGGATTTATCCATTATTCTGAAAGTAAACGGGATCCTCGTTTAGGCGAATGGGTGAAAGGTAGAGTTATACAAGTAAAAAATGATGGAACCCTTAATGTCTCTTTAAGACCCCTTAAACAGGAGGCAATAGATGTCGATTCAGAAACAATTCTTGAATTTTTAAAGCATCATGATGGGGTTATGCCTTACAGTGATAAAAGTGATCCAGAGGAAATTTATAATATGTTCGATATGAGTAAAGCAGCGTTTAAGCGTGCACTAGGGAAGTTGATGAAAAGTAATAGAGTTGAACAAAAAGATGGAAAAACGTATATAAAGGAAAAGGATAGCTAAGATTGTTATAGATGAATATTTATGAGTACTAGAGAGAATGAGGATATGTTAAAATGATTGTTAGGTTCAATAACCTTTATAAATACATATAAAACAGAGAACATTTGAGGGGTGTATAACTATGGGTAAAGTATTAATTTTCGGGCATAAAAGTCCTGATACTGACACAATTACGTCAGCCATCGTTTATGCTGATTTAAAAAATGAACTAGGTGTGAATGCGGAACCAGTACGTTTAGGTGAATTAAATGGTGAAACAACATTCGCGTTAGATTACTTTAATGCAGAAAAACCACGCCTTATTGAAAAGGTAGAAAACGATGATGTCATATTAGTTGACCATAACGAGCGTCAACAAAGTGCAGATGGCATAGAGAATGCTCGTATATTAGAAGTTATTGATCATCACCGTGTGGCAAACTTCGAAACGAGTGATCCATTGTACTTCCGAGCAGAGCCTGTTGGTTGTACAGCAACAATTTTAAATAAACTGTATAAAGAAAATGGCATCACAATTAAGAAAGAGATTGCAGGTTTAATGTTATCCGCAATCATTTCCGATTCATTACTATTTAAATCACCTACTTGTACAGATGAAGATGTTCAAGCAGCAAAAGAATTGGCTGAAATTGCTGGTGTAGACGCAGAATCCTACGGTTTGGAGATGTTAAAAGCCGGTGCAGATGTAAATGGTAAAACTGCGGATGAACTGATTTCATTAGATGCAAAAGAATTTACAATGGCTGGTAACAAAGTGAAAATTGCTCAAGTAAATGTAGTGGATACTAATGACTTATTATCACGTCAACGTGAATTAGAAGAGGCAATGAACAAAGAGGTGGAAGCAAACAACTTAAACCTATTCCTTCTTGCCGTAACCGATATATTGAATAATGATTCTATTGCTGTTACTGTAGGGCAAAAAACGGAAGCTGTCGAAAAAGCGTTTGATACGAAACTTGACAATAACACTGCTGTATTAAAGGGTGTAGTTTCCCGTAAAAAACAGATTGTACCCGTATTAACGGAAGCATTTGAACAACTATAACACAAACAGACACCGCTCTTTATAGGGCGGTGTCTTTACTATTGACATAAGGGAATTAGGGTTAAATTATACGGTATTAGACTTTAAAAAGGGAAAAAAGATGTAGAGGAAGGGTGGTAATGAAAGGCATGAACTACCCATAAATTGGCAATTACATTTAGAAAGAGTGTTTACAATGGGGGGATTTCAATGGGAGAAATAAGTAAAATCACAACTGAGAAAATGAAAGATGTTGTAAATATTGTTTCCAATGCTTATCCAGGTTTTTCCGTACATTCAGTAGAAGAAAAGCAAAGACTTGAAGAAAAATTACAAAATATTCAAGAAAATAATGAGTTTGTCAATTTATATGGTTATTACGAGGAAAATGAATTACGCGGAAACTTAAGGCTGCATGATTTTACAATCAATCTTTTTTCAAAAAAGATGAAGGCTGGAGGACTCGGGCTTGTCGCAGTCGATTTGTTACATAAAAAAGAAAAAATTGCAAAGCAGATGGTGGAATATTTTCTACAATATTACTATGAAAGACAAGCTAGTATCGTTATGTTATATCCCTTTCGCCCTGACTTTTATAAGTATATGGGTTTTGGTTTCGGGACAAAAATGAACCAATATAAACTTATTCCTTCCCAATTTCCAAATTTTAGAGTGAAAGATCACTTAGTATACTTATCAAGTAAAGATAAAGAGAAATACGCATCATGCTACCAAAAATATATGGAAAACCAACACGGAATGATTGAAAGAACACCATTTGAAATTGACACATTGTTTAAACAAGGTGAAAATAGGGTAATCGGTTATGAAAAAGATGGCGAAATAGAAGGCTATGCAATCTTTTCGTTTCAAAAGGAAAAGGAAGGGAACTTCCTCATAAATAATATTCATATTAAAGAAATGGTATATTTACATACAGAAGCACTCAAAGAACTTCTTACTTTTTTCCATAGCCAGGCAGATCAAATAAACCGTATCTATCTCAATACACAAGATGAATATTTTCATTATAACTTCTTTGACGCTAGAAATGGGACAAATGAGATTATTCCACCCATATACCATGAAACGAATACATCTGGTGTTGGAATCATGTATCGAATGATTAATACGTCAAAGTTTTTTCAACAATTATCAGGTGTTTGTTTCGGTCCGATAGACTGTAAAATAAAGTTTTCAATCACAGATTCATTCTTATCAAAGAATAATGGCCCTGTTTTTGTAGATTTTCGTAATGGTTACCCATACGTAATAGAAAATCAGTCGGATTGGGAAGTGGAAATGACAATGGATGTTAGTGATTTTTCTTCGATGGCGGTTGGTGCGGTACCTTTTGACAAACTTTATGAATATGGATTAGTAAAGTTATCTAACGAAGATTATATAGAGCAATTATCCTCACTATTTAGTGGAACACAAAAACCGATTTGCATGACAGCGTTCTAATAAAGTAAGGGAACACCGATTTTTGCGGTGTTCCTTCTTCGTTGAGGTTATAAATGATGTTGGAATAGAGTATGAAGGGTGCGAGCTTATATGAGTTTATATTTTTGTAGGAATTCAATGATAAAATCTTTGTTTTGAATAATAGCTTGCCCATATTGATTCGGCATTACCGTATTTCCGTTACATTGAGTACATATTTCTTGATCGACTTCCTCAGGATACTTATCTAGTGCAATAATAAACGCTTGTTCATAAGTTGGATATAGCAAGTCTAAATGTTCAACTTCTTCCCAAAACTTTTCCGAATAGACCTCTGTGTACCCTTTTCCATGACAGTGCTTACATTCCTCTTCAAATTCTCTAAACAACACGTTTTCCATCTCATCCCTCCTTCATAAAAAGTATTATTAATCATGTTTATGTTTGTGATTTAGATCTATGTAGGGAAGTATTACTGTGAAGTTACTAAAAGGTTGCAATGTAATGGGGAAGAAGTATTAGAGAAATTATATCATTACATTCTATGAAAATTAAAGAATAGAATATAGAAAAGTTAAGCAAGTTATTGGTTTTTTTAGATGGTAGATAGTAAAATATAATTTGTTATTGATACATATCAATAATCATTTTTACTTGGTACAAGGAGGGGTAACAGTGGCAAAATCAATTACAGGTAAAGAATTTGAAGAATTGACAAAAACAATGACGAAACCAGCTGTTCTAGAGTTTGGCGCAGATTGGTGACCAGGGTGTAAAATGTTGGGACCGGTGGTCTCAAGCGTATCCGAGCAGCTGGAATCTGTTGATTTTTTCCATGTTGATGTTGATGAAGCACCTGAGCTTGCGCAAAAGTTTGGAGTTCAAAGCATTCCAACAATGGTATTAATAAAAGACGGTGAGGAAGCTAATCGTTCAGTTGGATTTGCACCTGAAGAAAAAGTAAAAGAATTTGCAACTTCTTAATAAAGAAGGTTGTCATCTACTCTAGATGACAACCTTTTTTAAATTTGATTAAGTCGTGTATGTTTCAAAAAATGCATCATCGCTAAACAATTTTGGTTTTCCATCAAAAATGACATTCCCGTCTTTAAACGCAACAATACGGGTTGCATATTTTTTAGCTAACCCAACGTCGTGCACATTTATAATCGTACATAAGTTGAGTTGTTCATGCATGTTTAGAAGTAGTTGAAAGATGTGATTCGAGGTTCCTGGATCAAGACTTGAAACCGGCTCATCACCTAATAACACTTTTGGCTGTTGTAGGATGGCCCGAGCGATTCCGACTCTTTGTTTTTGCCCACCACTCAAATATTCTACTCTCCGGTCCATTTCTTCAGATAGCCCTACATCTGCAATGACTGTCTTTGCCTTTATGATTTCTTCATCAGAAAACCAACCGATCAAGTTCTTCAAAGAGTTACGATATCCAAACAAGCCGGTTAATACATTTTGTAAAACTGATAAACGGGGGACTAAGTTAAAATGTTGAAAAATCATCCCCATTTCCCGTCGAACGGCACGTAACTGTTCTTCGGTCAAATGAGAAAGGGGGGTATGATTCCAGTATACTTCGCCTTTACTCGGTTTTTGTAGTCCATTTAAAGTACGAATAAACGTAGACTTACCGGCGCCGCTTTTACCAAGAATACATACGAATTCCCCTTTTTCGAAGGTTAAGTTAATATTTGAAAGTGCATTTTGTCGACTATCCGGGTATCGTACAGTTAAATTTGATACTTTTAACATTGCTACTATGTGCCCCCATTAAATGATCTTGTTTCGCACATAACTACCAAACAAATCAACAGCTATGACGAGTATCATAATTAGTAATACATCGAGAGATACTGAAGGATAGTCAAAGGTTTTGAAATCATTAAATAACCGTTGACCAATCCCTCCGCCACCTATAAACCCTAAAATAAGAGAAGTTCGAATGGCGACCTCAAATCGATAAAAGTAATGAGATAATACGTTTGGCCAAATTTGTGGCAAGATACTAAAAAGGTATGCAAACCATTTTTTAGTGCCGACTGCTTTGACCGCTTCTTGTGGTCCAGGGTCAGCTGCTTCAATTAGCTCCGAAATTAGTTTACCTAAAACGCCAATGTTGTGAATCATAATAGCTATTACAGCCGGAAAAGGGCCAAGACCTAAAGTTGTTAAAAGAATAAGGCCAATTACAATTTCGGGAACTGATCGAACGAAACTTAAGGAAAATCTAGAAAAATGAAATAAGGTAAAGGAATGTGATGTATTTTTAGCTGCAAAAAAGCTAACCGGAACAGCAATGATTAATCCGAGGAAGCTCCCTAAAAATGCCATTGCTAACGTATCTAAACTATCTCGTACCATAAGGTGAAGCTTGGAAAAATCCATTGGAAACCAACGAGCTATAAAATCCACCATATTTTGAAAATCGCGAAATTTTGCTAAGTTAAATTCTGTTAACCTCATACTTATCAAGACCGAAATCGTTATTAGAATAAAAGTAAGTATGGTACGTTTTTTAAACCACATTCAAAATCAGCTCTATTCTTTAATAATTCCTTGTTTCACAGCTGCTTGTTTAATTGCTTCATAATCGTTGTCAGTTGCAGTTGTAAATCCACTGGCTCCAAACGCCCCTAGAATGTCTTCATCCTCAATATTTAAGAAAATTTCTTGGAGCTGTTCTATTGTTTCTTTAGGTGTTTCGCTATGTACAGCCCAAGGATATTGGAATAGTTTATCGGATTTCCAAATCACTTTGATCTGCTCCCCGTCAATATCACCATCTGCCACCAATTCATCAAAAATGGCACTATCGATTGCACCTACATCTACTCCTTGGTTTTGTACAGCAATAGCAGTGGCATCATGGGAACCAGTATAACGAACGGATTTAAATTCATGTTCTTCTTCTGATTGAAAGACCCCTCGATTTTCTAGTTCTATTCCAGGTATAAGGGATCCAGACGTAGAATTAATATCACCAAATGCAAATTCAATTTGTCCGGAATCTTTTATCATTTCGTCTAACGAGTCCCAAGGTTGATCAATATGGGTAATCATGTATGAATAGTAATAAGGTTCTCCATCGACTAGTTGTGTTATGATTGCTTTTGCACCACTCTCATGGTTAGCGACTACATATGTAAGAGGTCCGAAATAAGCCATATCGATTTTGTCATAATTCATAGCCTCGACAACACCATTATAATCAGGATAAATTTCAACTTTCACAGTACGTTCTAATCCTTCTGACAGTTCTTCTTGAAGTTTATTCATCGCATCTTCCATTGAACCTTTTGTTTGTGCAGGGATAACACCTATTGTAAAGGCATCATCTTCAGCATTATTTCCACATGCAGAAGTAAATACAAGCGTCATTGCTAATACGATGCCGAATAGGAATTTCTTCATATCGTTCACCTCTCACTTTTGATTAGTATAAAATACCCGTTAAAAAAGGACTCGAACCGAGTCCTTTTACTTTACTGTAATCCGTCCCGGATTTTCACTCGTAACTTCACCAATAATGGCTGACGAAACACCTTTGTTTTGTAGTGTTTCATGTAAAGATTGTGCTTCATCTCCTGATACAGCTATGAGCAATCCGCCAGACGTTACTGCATCACATAAAATATGTTGATCAATTTCATCAATGTTTTCACTAAAGTCTATACAGTCAGATAACCAAAGACGATTTTTCTTAGATCCACCTGGCATTACATCTTGCTCTGCTAATGACCTTGTCTTAGGTAACACAGGTACATCGTTGTTATAAATTGTGACACCTACATGACTTCCTTCAGCAATTTCTCTTGTGTGACCTAGTAATCCAAAGCCCGTTACATCGGTACAAGCATGTATACTGTAATTTTCCATTGTTTCGGCTGCATCTTTATTCAATGTTGCCATTACGTTCATCACTTCATTCAATGTTTCTTCATCTAATAAATCACGTTTAATTGCGGTGGTCAGTACTCCACTCCCAATTGGTTTTGTTAGGATTAGTTTATCTCCGGGCTTTGCCCCAACATTGGCACGTACTTTGTCTGGGTGAACAGTACCTGTTACAGAAAGGCCGAATTTAGGTTCGGTATCATCAATTGAGTGACCACCAACTAATGCAGCACCTGATTCTTTCACTTTGTCTGATGCGCCAGCTAAGATATCAGACAAAATCTTTTTGTCTAATGTGTTAATTGGGAATCCTACAATATTCATAACTGTAATGGGTTTTCCTCCCATTGCATACACATCGCTTAGTGCATTGGCTGCTGCTATTTGTCCAAACATATATGGATCATCGACAATAGGAGTGAAGAAATCTAACGTTTGAACCAATGCTACGTCGTCTGTAATTTTATAGACCCCAGCATCATCAGATGTATCTAAACCGACAAGTAAATTAGGGTCGTGTGCTATTTTCGGTAAATGACGCAAAACTTGCGCCAGGTCTTCAGGACCAATTTTGCATCCTCAACCACCTTTTGAGGAGAGGGACGTTAATTTTACAATTTCCTCTTTTGACATTGATAACACTCCTTTTATGTTTGCGATAATTAAATGAGAGGAGACACTTTTTATCTACAATGCGTCCCTATACATTTTCAACAGCATGTTAGCCTCATTCGTATGGGAATGATGATTAGCTATGTAATCTTTAGCTGTCTGACGAATTGTATTCCTTAATTTGTTATTATTCATGATTTGTTGAGCATAATCAAGAAATTCGCTTTCTGTACTATATACCAGTCCTGTTTGTTGATGTTTTACGATGCTGCGATTCCCATCGTTATTGGCGACAAGTACAGGGAGGCCATGTCCCATTCCTTCTAATATAGCGGAAGACTGTCCTTCTGATATTGATGTGTTTAACAGGACGTCAGCATGTATATATATTTCACTCATCTCTTCGTGGGGCACTTCTCCTTTATACTCTACCCAGTCTGAGTTTTCGTTTACAAGCTGTTTAACTTTTCTTCCCTCTGTTTCTTCTAGTACAGGACCAATAATCCATAAACGAACCATCGGATATCTATTACGTAATTTTTTAAGCATGTGAATGGCACTAGGTACATTTTTAATTTTTCGTATTCCAGCCGGGAGAACGAATAAGAATGAATTTTCATCTTTCTTAAAGTGAGATGTACTAGGAGTACTCTGTTCAACACCTTGTGAAATTACATAAATTTTTTCACCGAGAGTAGGGGCATTATCTATTAATGTTTGTTTTGCCTCTTCATTAAATACATGGATCGCTTTTGACTTTTCAAGAGTTGATAGGACAATCATTTTTGTATCTTCGTTATACAAATATTGATTTAAATCGGTGCCCGTTAAGGTTACGACGTACTTGTCATAATGAAGATTATGTTTATTCATAAATTCCCGAAAATGAAAAGCATGGAAGCCATGAACGATATCAGCAGAAGGTCGATGTTTTAAATTTTCATCAGTCGATGAAATAATTTCTGTTTCAATTCCTAACGATTGTAAACCTTCAGATATTCGACGTACTGTAATCGTATTTCCCCTTGTTTGATGAAAATTAGGTGTTATTAATAATACTTTCAACATGGAACATCCTTTTCTTGTAAAATGTAAAGGTAGTGAATATGTATTAAAATTCCCTTAGGCAATTGTATTTATGACAATGGACATCCTTTGTCATTGACAACATAAAACATATTAACCAACTTACTTAAGATAAGCAAATAATATCTAATAGAATAATGGAAAAATTCATGATTTATAAGTAAATCGTATAAGATTATATTCATATAAACGAATTTTTGATAAAAAGGAAACAGAAATAAGTAGAAGATGGTGGTATAATGATTGGCCAAAACAATTTACGAAACGTAATTATATTTATACTTCTTATATCAGGTTGTTCAGTGGTTGATCACGGTGAACAAGTAAAGGAACAGTCAAATGGTTATATGGAAGCGAAACTAATTTCTGTTATAGATGGTGATACAATAAAGGTGCAACTGAACGGGAACGATGAAAGTGTTCGATTTCTATTAATTGATACACCCGAAATTTCTGACTCACGGTACGGGGAGCAACCTTTAAGCCAAGAAGCAAAAGCTTTTACGGAATCATTATTAAAAAACGGCAACGTCCTGTTAGAAAAGGATGTATCAGAACGTGATAAATACGGTCGTTTATTAATGTACGTTTATACGACTGACGGTATATCTGTTCAAGAAGAACTTTTGAAAAATGGATTGGCTAGAGTAGCGTATATATACCCTCCAAACACAAAATATGTTGACCGTTATCGAGAGCTTGAATTACAAGCAAAATCCAAAACGATTGGGATCTGGGAAGTAGAGGGATATGCTCATATTGGACATCAACATGGTTTTCATCCCGATGTCTTTCATGACGGGAACAATTCTTATCGTTCATTTAGCCCTGATGATGAGGGAGAATGTAACGGTCAGATTAAAGGGAACATCGGTTCAAATGGACGGATATATCATACAACAACAAGTTCCCATTATACTCAAACAAAAGCAGAAGAATGCTTTTTCAATGAAGAAGATGCTACACAAGCAGGATATCGAAGAGCGGATGGTTGACACCAAGATGATAGAAGGAAGAGAGATTACAAAATATGTTTCGTCACAAAAAGAACAACCCCTTTATAATATTAAAAACGAAAAATTTGAGTAAGATTAAGTTACACATTGCGAATGAAAACTGTTAGGAAGCAAGCATTTGAGTGTTATAGCCTGTATTAAATGCCAGGCCTATTTTGAATTTCACAATTGGATAAAAGTAGAGTTGCCGCAGCAGACCAAATTGCACAAAAGTTTGGTCTTTTATTGTATGTAACGATTTAGCAGTTTTAACACTTGAATTATCATAAAACTCAAAACGCAATAGAATAATGACAATAGCTGTTGTCAATGTGTAGAGGCACCATACTCATTTATAATTATAGTTGGATATATAATTATTTCCTTGTTCTTAAGCTAAAGGTACTTATCCCAAGAAGGATAAGCTTCTTTTTAGTTGAAGTTATTGTACTAAAGAGGCATCCAGTTAAACAAGAATATCATGATTTAAAGGTGGGCTTTTTATGTATGGGCTAGTTGCTTTATTTGATGAAAGAACAGAGGAATTGATAAAGAATCTATGGGAGGAATTAAAGGAAAAGTCTATTTCGTCTTATGCTTATGAAGTGAAAGATAGAAAACCACATATTACATTAGCGAGTTATGACAGCTTAAACAAAACAGATTTCATCAAACAAATGGATGTAATATATGAAAAGCAGTCGGTTATTGATTTTAAGTTTAATACAATTGGCTCCTTTCTTAATTCTGGTACATTGTTCTATTCTCCTACTGTTACGAAAAATTTAATTGAGTTTCATTCAAACCACCACAAAAATTTTGAACGTTTTCATGAAAATCCAGATTCATTGTACTTACCTGATAATTGGATACCACATTGTACAATTGCAAATAGGTATCCCCAGAAAAACTAAAAGAAGCATTTAATTTTTGTTCAAAGAGACATAGTATTATACTTGGAAAGATAGTTAAAGTGGGTTTAATTGATGTATCTGAAAAGCATAAAGCCCCTATTATTTATTCAAAAGAATTAAAATATTAGCGTCTCTTTAGTAAGCTAAAGGGGGGCTTCAATAAGAGATATGGCTTTATTATTCTAGGAACGAGGCAGTAGAGGTGAGAAGAAAAACAAATCCAAAGTATTATAATCAGTTAATTAGAAAGTAGGTTGATATATATGAGTAATAATTCAACTATTCAAATGTGGGAAAACTATCGAAAAATTAATCCGAATGCACCAAAAGATTATGAGGCATGGGCTTTTGGAGATTCAAAAGAAATGGCTGATGAACTTGCAAATTTAGTGTTAGAAGGAAAGAAAACAGCAACATCATCGAACTATACGTTATATGAATTGGAAAATGAGGTATTACCGTTTGTTGGTCTTCATAATATTATTCTCGACGGGGATGGAAAAGCTGTTGGAATAGTAGAAACTACATCAGTAGAGGTTGTTCCTTTTGATGAAGTTACTGCAGAACATGCCTATTTAGAAGGTGAAGGTGACCGTACGCTAACATATTGGCGTGATGTTCACGAAACCTTCTTCAAAAAAGAGTTTGAAATTATATATCAAGAGTTTAATTACAAAATCCCAGTTGTTTGTGAAAGGTTTAAGCTAATTTATAAGAAATAAAGTACGTTATCCCTATAAAATACTTTCTTTAACGATCGGGAAAGTTCCTGAAATAAGCAAAGAGTAAGTAGGAAGAATGTGATACGGTGAATTTTCTTTGAAGTACCTATTTTCAACTAGTGAGTACTTTAGTTAAAGAAGATAATAAAAGGAAACGCTCAGAGATTAAAAAATCACTGAGCGTTTTTTAGTGCCAATTATAACGTGATTTTCATTGTTTGTTTCGGTTGTTAAATATATTGCGTTTTAACCTACTGTTTGTAAAATTTTACTCTAAAACAGAACGGTTTGCATTTTAGTAACAGGTTTCTGTTTATAGTATAAATGTTTTCGTGAATAGATTTGGCGGGATTGTGTGGGAATCGAACCCACCGAGCCTGGCACGCAGGCCCCTCAGGGTTTTGAAGACCCAGGAGGACACCAGTCACCCATCCAACCCCATTTTAATCACAGTTTCCATTATGAACTGACTTTTAATAGTTTATAAGGAAATTTTGCATTTCGCAAGGAAAAAGTTTATTTTCCGTGAAAAAATGGGGGTGGATTATTTTCGCTTAATGAATTTGGTCATCTTTTTTATCAATATATAAGGTTCCATCATTCTGAACTTCAGCATAAAATACTTCTTTAGCAGATTGAACACCTTGTTGTTGTAGTTGGGTTTTTAGCCATCTTTCATTCAGATTTAAGTTTTCCAAATTTGTTTTATTTACCTTTCCGTCGAATATAACACCAGTAGTATCTGGTGAATAGTTGTGACTAGGTGCATTCGAAACATTTAAGTCACGTTTCGTTACGGGTAAATTGTCATATTTTAATTTTACAGATAAACGGCCACTCGGTTCTATAATGGCATAATCTACATCCTGAATCGAAAAGATATTTTTTTGTCGTAACATTGCGATTAATTCTCCTATAACGAGACGGGTTTTTTGCATTCCGTTATCCATAATTTTCCCCTTATGAATGACTACCACTGGTTCTCCTACAATGAGTTTTCTAGCTGTGAATGACTTGATATCAAGAAACTCTAAAATTAAAGTGATAATCGTCCAACCGACTAATGCTAATATACCGTTCCGGATGGAAACATTATTATTGACAACAAGTGCCGCAGCAATGGAACCAATGGATATAGCTGAAACAAAATTAAAGAACGTCATTTGGCTGATTTCTTTTCTTCCCATAATCCGGGTTAGGATAAAAAGTACAACATAGGATAAAAAAACACGTAAGAAAAGTTCGTATACATCCATTTTTAAATCATTCCTCTTCATATTAGATACGCTCATTTTCCCCTGGAAAACAGAAAAATATAACAAAAGGATAGACATTATGTCTATCCTTTTCTTCATTAGCTATACATTTATGTTCCACCATTTTTTTGATGATTTGGGTGTGTTTATCGATTGAAACATCGATGTCATTTGAGACGTTTGAGTTATTGTGAATTTTGGGGAGCATAGTATCCGTTATATTTCATAGAACCGTTCTCCATTACATGGTTTTTTTCTTGTTTATTTGATCTGCTTGTTTATATTTCTGTTGAAGTTTATTTACAAGATGAGATATAAATATAACAAATTCAATGCCTAACAATAATAATAGAATCGGCAAACCTATTTTTAGAATGTTCATTTGAACATGTGCAAATGGTGAAATTTGTATTACATAAGCTGTGAATGTGTAATACATACCAAATGTAAATATTCTACTCCAGTGGGTCTGGTCATACAGAAATAGCCCCTGTTTTATTCCATATATCTTTATACGTTTGATTAGTCGGGTAACCTCTACTGTTTCTACTAACAGAAAAACAATTGTAGTCCCTATCCAAATTGTAAGGAGGACGGAGTGACTTACGTCGCCGGTCAAGAAACATGCCACACCTGTAATCGAAAGTGCACCATGTAAAATGCAGTTTGTCACTATCCAGTCTTTTTCAATTTTCCATGAATAGAGCATGTATCGTTGGACCATATACCATACGGAAATGAAGTAGAAGCAAAGGCCAACAATAATCATGGCCAAATTTAACGTAAAGGGCACATCATCAACAACGGTGTTTAACGTTATAACTACAGATTGTGTACTAACAGTTGAAAGTAAAATAATACCGTGAACATGTTGTTTTCCATTACGTTTTATTTCTAAAAAACTTTTTATACAAAACAAAACATATACCATCCATAATACAAGTTCAAAACCAACCATTGCGATTGAGACAGTTAGGTATTGTGCGTATTGTTCATGAAACAAAAGAGTGCATATAGATGTTCCGGCAATCCATGTACCTATCCCAAAGCGATTGATAGGGTTTGAAAAATGGATGATATGAAAATTACGGGATAAAAGGGAGTACGCATAGGACGAAATCAATAAAGTCCATAAAGTAAATATGAAGAATGTTATATATTTCCAAAACACATTGGTAGATAGTTCAACATTCAAACCGAAGCCGGCGATACCGTATATTACAATGCCAAAAGCCATCACTGCAGCCATGGTGGAGGTGCGTATTAATGTTTTGTTAATGAAAACAATTGTTACAATGAAAATCAACCATACTGCTATTAAACTGGAAAACATGACGATCATCCTCAAATAAATATTACAAATCTGGATAATTGTATCATAAGTAAAGAGCTTATATTTCTGTAATTGAGCACGTATTCGTTTTTTAGTAAAATGTGAGAAATAAGACAAACTTTGAAAGGTGTTTAATGATGTCATACATAGTCGTTGGAGCAGGTATTTTAGGAGCATCAACCGCTTACCACTTAGCGAAGGCCGCTGTAGATGTTACTATTGTGGATCGATATGACGAAGGACAAGCGACAGAAGCAGCAGCCGGAATTGTTTGTCCATGGCTAACGCAGAGACGTAACAAACCGTGGTATCGTTTAGTAAAAGGGGGAGCAAAATATTACCCCTCACTAATTGAAGAACTCCATGAATTGGGTGAAAAAGAGACTGGTTATCGACAAGTAGGTGCACTTAGTCTCCATTCGGATAAAACGAAACTGAACAAAATGGAGGAAAGGGCATACGCCAGAAGGGAAGATGCCCCAGAAATTGGTGAAATTAAAAGACTTACACCAAAAGAAACACAAGCACTGTTTCCACCACTCTCTGAACAATACGGTTCAGTGTATATTAGTGGAGGTGCCCGGGTAAACGGCAGGGCACTTAGGGACTCTTTAATTCGAGCTGCCAGGAAATATGGAGCAAAAGTCCGTACCGGGGATGCTAAATTACATATTGAACGAGATGAGATAACAGGTATTATCGTAGATGATGAAGTATTAGAGGGAGAACAAGTTATTGTCACGGCTGGAGCTTGGGCTCGTGATCTAATGAAACCGTTAGATGTTACCTTTTCCGTTTCTCCTCAAAAAGCACAAATTATCCATTTACAGTTACGAGGACATGATACTAATGATTGGCCTGTTGTGATGCCGCCGAATAACAAATATATTTTAGCTTTTCAAAATGGCAAAATTGTAATGGGAGCAACTCACGAGGATGAAGTAGGTTTTGATTCCCGCGTGACCGCTGGTGGTATTCATGACATTTTCGACAAAACGTTATCGATAGCTCCAGGTTTAAGAAAGGGTAGTTTATTGGAAGTTCGTGTAGGTTTTCGTCCTTTTACGCCAGATTTTCTCCCGGTAGTGGGACCGATGCCATATTATAAAGGATTATGGCTTGCTAATGGACTAGGTGCATCTGGTCTTACGAGCGGGCCTTATCTAGGTGCAGAACTAGCTAAATTAGTGTTAGGAAAACTTACAGATTTAAATATAGATGATTACAATATAATGGACGCGATCAGACAAGATAGCTAATACCTTTGGGTGTTAGCTGTCTTTTTGTATGATATATTACACAAATCGACAAAAAGTTGTAACGAGACATAAAAAAATACATAGGTTGAATATTGCTTGTTGTTTAAAACTTTGAATTTGGAGGTAATCAGCTTGTTCAACCTATTCACGAAAAGATTTATCCCAATAATATTATTGACTATCTCTTTTTCACTAAGTTGGATGTTGAATCCAACTACTGTGTTAGCAAAAAATACAAGTATTCACATTCATATACAATCTGGTGAGGACCTTATATCTAATGTTTCCGTTCTATATAAAGGTGATGAACTCCCACTTGAACAAAAAAATCCTAAATTGTATACAGTTAAAAAGCCAGATGAAATTGTAAAACCTGATATATCAGAAATTATTGTGACGAAAACAGATGGGACTGTAGAAACGTTCACTCCTGCTGAACAGTATGCTGGAGTAGAGGGAAAAGGTTCCATCAACTATTGGATAGAAATATCCAGCTCAAATCATTCAATCTCTGAAAGAAATGATGATTCTGAAACTACCTCATCAGAACAAAATGAGGATCATTTAAGTGACAATCGGAAAGTAGATGACAAAAATAAGGAAGGAAATGACCAAAACAATCAATCTAGTCAAAATGAGTATCCAAAAACTGTAGATGGAGGAGAGTTACCAAACACTTCCACACCGTGGTTTAATTTCTTACTTTTAAGTGTTCTTACCGCAGGGATCTCTGGAATCATGATACTAGCTTTGAAAAAGTTTCATATAAATTCTTAATTGGTGATGACAGATGAGACAATGGGGTTTGTTAAATTGGTTAATGTTTGCCATATTCTTCATGTCAACACTATCAGCAATCTACTCCTTGGCACAAATTTATGTAACAGAAGTGAAAGCAGATAAAGCACTTCTTCAGTTTAGCGAGGAACTTAGCTCTCCTGAATATTTAGATGAACAAAAACCTGTTATTAAAGCAACCCGTTTTAGTCAAACACATTATGAGGAACGCCCTAAAGTGGGAGAAGTATTTGCAAAAATCGAGATTCCGTCCATAAAATTAGAAGCTGCAATAATTGAAGGAACAGGAGTAGAGCAATTAGATAAAGGTGTTGGGCATTATGAAGGAAGCGTACTTCCAGGTGAAACTGATAACACTGTGTTGGCAGGGCATCGCGATACGGTATTTAAATCGTTAAAAAACGTGGAAATAGGAGATATAGTGAGAATTACAACTGCTAAAGGTACGTTCGTTTACGAAATTCAAGAACAATTAGTAGTCGATAAACATGACCGCACAATTATTGTTCCAACGGAGTCTGCAACCATCACAATTATTACGTGTTATCCGTTTGACTTTATTGGACCTGCACCTGAACGGTTTATTTTGCAAGGAGTTTTAATAGATGAAACGTAATGAGAAACACCTGCATTAGCAGGTGTTTTTAAATTATGAATACTTTTATCCATTTTGTACACCTTACATCTTTGCAAATTTTACGTATTTAATTTATTTGTCATATATATCCATTCCGAACTATTAGTATGTTATAGAGAGGGATGTCAAATTTAGGAAGAGGAACATATCATGATGGGGAAATGGGTGGCATTATGTTGGATTTCCATTTCATTATTATTTGTCCTTAGTTTATGGTTTAGTGCAACGGCTATCATTAGTGAGCTTCATAAAGTGTGGGACTTAAGTCCTCTGCTAAAATCATGGGTAACTGCCTCTGTTCACATAGGGTTTATTTCGGGAACACTCATAAGTGCGTGTCTCGGAATAACGGATCGATATAATAATCGCAGCATTTTCTCCGTTTTAGCTTTATTCGGAGCGATTTTTAATGGATTACTTATATTTGTAAACAATGCTTTTATAGGTATTATACTGCGATTGTTAACCGGTCTAGCTCTCGCAGGAGTTTATCCTCCTGCTGTTAAATTATTAACGCAATGGTTTCCCCGAAAAAGAGGAACGGCAATGGGGGTCTTGATAGGTGCTCTCTCCTTAGGTTCAGCTCTTCCTCACGTTATCGTTACGATCTTTTCCTTTATGAACTGGCAATATGTTATTTTAGCGAGTTCCTGTTTAGCGCTAGTAGCGGCTATTATCGTTCGTTTCATATTAATAGATAAAGAACCTCTTGCCCAACATCACAAATTCTCTATGAAGATATTAAAGAAAGTATTACAAAATAGGCCTGTTATGTTAGCTAATTTCGGTTATTTTGGGCATATGTGGGAGCTATATGGGATGTGGACATGGTTACCAGCTTTTTTAATGGTCAGTTTTAACGTGGAATCTGGTAACGTAAGTTCTTTATTTCCTGCATTTGTCGCATTTGTCGCAATCGGTATAGGTGGAGGAGTTGGCTGCGTAATAGGCGGCATTTGGGCAGATAAAATAGGAAAATCAAAGTTTACAATCCTGGCATTGTCCATTAGTGCAATGTGTTCTTGTACTATAGGTTTTACATATGGCAAGTCTATTTGGGTTACAGTCATCATATCGACGTTATGGGGAATGTCCGTTATTGGTGATTCAGGTCAGTTTTCTGCGTCAGTGGCAGAATTTGCTCAACCTGAATACATTGGAACAGCTCTTACATTCCAGATGTCTGTCGGGTTTTTCGTCACAACGATACCGATTTACTTAATTTCTATATTACAACCTATGATTGGATGGGAATGGGTTTTTACGATTTTAAGTATTGGTCCAATATTAAGCATTGTCTCGATGATGAAGTTAAGGAGATTTGAAATCGTACACAATAAAGTGGAAAATTTATGATAGAATAAGAAAAACATTTTCACAAGGGTGATATCATGAACAACAAAAATCACAAAGTTTTTGTTTATGGAACTTTACGAAAACATGAAAAGAATGAAAGATTGTTAGATAATGCAACATGTATTGCCCACCAGGCATGGACATATGGAAGGTTATATGATACAGGAAATGGCTATCCCGCAATGGTAATCGATGCAAGCAAATTAACATATGGTGAACTTTATGATGTTAATGATGAGCAGTTGCAGAAAGTGGATGAGTTAGAAGGATTTAGAGAAGGGGCGTCACAGAACCACTATGAAAGGGAATTCGTCACAATATATACGGACAACGGGGCAGTGAATGCATATGTTTATACATATGATGTTACAAAAATACGTAATTTAGAGGAAGTTCAATTTGGTGATTGGAAATGTCATCAACATTTAAATAAAGATTCTTTTTTATATTTTGCTTACGGTTCGTGCATGGATGATGAGCGATTTCAATTAGCAAATGTAGATCATCATTTTTCCAGTATGTTGGGGTGTGGGGTTGTAGATGGTTATCTACTATCTTTCACCAAACATTCACATGATGGCGCCCGAGCTGATATCGTTGAAACAAATGGTCACAAGGTAGAAGGAAAAGTTTATGAAATCGGGAAAGAGGCTTTATCATATTTGTTTAAAAGAGAAGGGGTCTACGCAGGTGCGTATCGCCCAGCCTTTATTGATGTAATCATTAATGAAAAGAAATATCACGATGTCTTAACGTTTCTTGTTATTGAAAAACAACCTGAAATTGCACCACCTATAAATTATGCTACTGAAATATTACGCGGTGCTAAAGGGATCGTTAGTGACGAATATTATAATAAAGTCCAGCAGGAACTATATGATAAATTTAATTTAATCATTCATGTATAATACTATTTGAATGAACGTGAACCTCATGATTAGGTTCACGTTTTTGTTGTGTGTATAGCCTCTTTTGCTAGTTTATCGGCTTGCTTATTTTTCGTCTTCGGAATCCACTTGATAAAAAAATATGGAAAACGACTCGCTTCGTTACGTATTTTTTCTAGGTAGGGTAGAAAGTTTTTATTCTTCGTAAAATCTTTTTCGATAACGTCTACAACAACACGTGAATCCGTACGAAACGATAAAATTTCATTAGGAAATAATGTTTGACAAATTTCTAATGCTTTTATAACCGCCATAAATTCTGCTTCGTGACTGGAGTAAGTCCCTAAATGAAAGGAATATTGATATACAGTTTCATTGTCTTTTATAAAAATCCCTACTCCACTTAATCCGGGATTTCCTTTTGCCGCTCCGTCCGTATATACTTCAATCAATTTTTCAAGTCTCCTTAAATATTTGGATAAAATATTTTATATTATCTTAGCATAGGTGAGACGAAGAAAGTTATATCGGCTCAAATTTATTTTTGTGACCAGTAGCTTTATATAATAATGTTAATTGCTTGTTTAAATGTTTTCGATCAAGGGATAATAACGCTTCTCGATCAATGCCTTCAACAATATATTGTGAAAATTCCCATACATCTTGTTTAATAAGTTCTGAGTTAGATTCCGCTATAAAGGCTAATGTTGAAATTAGCGATGATAAAACCGATATATCATCGGAGCCGTTTTGACGAATTTGATAAAAACTTTTATATAAGTAATCTGCGAAGGATGGTCGCTGTAAAATGACCCGCAGGTTTTTCTCTTCATCATTAAGAAAATTACGGGGTAAATGTTTTTTCCCTAACTTCGCCAATAACTTCCCTAAATTTTCAATACAGTTTATCGCAGTGTTTGGGTCGTTGATGCCAGAAGATAAAGCACGTAAACCTATTTCAACTAGTTTAATTAGCCCAAATTCAATATCGTCATAAGCGACTTTTCTAGCACCTACAGAAATATATTTGTCATAGTCATTCGATATGTTATGAGGGTACATTGTCCAAATGGAAAGAAGGGAGGTATCCTCATCCACATATTCTCCTATTTCCTTCTCGACCTTCACAATACAATCATCTTTTGTTGCTTGCTTCATCAACCCATCTACATCGAAATGTTGGATATATCCCGCTTTTTTCCCTAGTATTTGTATAGGTTTCATATGGGATATTTCCTCACTTTCCCAATCCTCCCAAGGAGCATCCTCATTAACATCTTTACGGTCTTGTAAATCTTTTTCTATTTTATCTACTGTTTCCAATGTAATAGTATGTATTAAATTACTAACTTGAATCCAACTGCTAACATGATGGATAAAGAATACAAATACAATTAAACAAATAATAGCCAACAAAACAGCAAAGGATGGTACCACAAATTCTTTCTTCTCCGTTGATTCACGTAGAAAAAGCAGAAGTAAAATTGAGTATATAAAACCACCGACAAAAATCCCTAATACACGTTGAGTATGTTTATCGATGATAAAATTTTGCAATGCTCGAGGTGAAAACTCAGATAAATATGTGGTTAATACTACCAAGATTGTTGAAAACGTAATCGTTGTCATTGTTAATAATGAAGCTGATATAGAGCTAAGAATGGTTTGGGATAAATCTAAGTCTGATAAAAATAAACTATGTATTAATGCAGTGTTTTGCACTCGAGATTCAAACCATAAACTGAAGATAGCTAGAAGTACTGCAAAGCCACCGTACATCAATGGAATAAACCAAAACCTTGAACGTAACCAATACATTTGTTTGTTGAACATGAAAAATTCCCCTAACGTTGATCAAGTTGAAAGGTATTCACATTTTTCCATGAAATTAAGAAGAATAAACAACGATAAGATAAATGACATATAAACATGACAAGATGAGAATAAATAAAGTAATGATAACCAGTAATTTATTGGATGAACGAAACATTTGTTTATTTATCTGTTTTCGTTTTGTGAAGTAGCTATATAAAGCAAAACAAACAGTTAAAATACTTAAAAGCAAAGATGATAGTCCTATTAATAAAGCGATGATGTCTCCTAAACGTGAAGGATAAATATTCATTTGAAAATGATAAACAGAAGCGATAAAACCTACACCCATTGTAGCTATCGCTGTACGGAGCCATGCCAAAAAGGTTCTTTCATTAGCTAGATGTTCGCGACTATATCTCGCCTCGTCTACATCTTTATTCAAAGAAAATGCCTCCTTCTTCATTAGACGAATAAATATCATACCCAAAAATGTCTATAGCAATCATATTGACCACAAATTCTATGTATGATACATTTGTTTCGAATCCGAGATAATTTAAACGAAAATGAATAGTGTTGCAGTGTATAGGTAGAAGGACGCAAGTTTAAACCATATAAAATAAATCATTGGAGGGAAACTAATGAGTTTAAAGGGCATACATCATGTTACGGCTATTACAAGTAGCGCCGAGAAAAATTATGAATTTTTTACTTACGTTTTAGGGATGCGCCTCGTCAAGAAGACCGTTAACCAAGATGATATAGGAACTTACCACTTATTTTTTGCAGATGATAAAGGGAGTCCAGGTACGGATATGACATTTTTTGATTTTCCGGGTATACCGAAGGGCTCTCATGGCACAAATGAGATATTCAAAACCTCTCTTCGTGTACCAGATGATGCTGCTTTAGAGTACTGGGTGAAACGTTTTAATCGGTTACAGGTTAAACATTCTGGTATTAAAGAGCAGTTTGGTAAAAAAACACTATCATTTGTAGATTTTGATGATCAACAATACCAACTGGTATCTGATGAAAATAATGAAGGAGTTTCGTCGGGAACACCATGGCAAAAGGGTCCGATTCCGTTGGAATATGCTATAACAGGATTAGGCCCACTTTATGTACGTGTAGCAAACTTTGAGTATTTTAAAGAAATGATGGAGAAGGTACTCCAGTTTAAAGAAATTGATAAGGATGGGTCATTTCACTTATTTGAAGTGGGAGAAGGTGGGAATGGTGCACAAGTTGTAGTCGAACATAACGTTATGTTACCGGACGCACGCCAAGGGTACGGAACAGTTCATCATGCAGCTTTCCGTGTTGAAGATCGCTCGGTCTTAAACGAATGGGATAAGCGTATGAGGAGTTTTGGCTTTCAAACGTCCGGGTTTGTAGATCGTTTCTTTTTTGGCTCATTGTACTCACGTGTAGCTCCACAAATTTTGTTTGAATTTGCAACTGATGGTCCAGGCTTTATGGGGGATGAGCCCTATGAAACACTTGGTGAAAAGTTATCGTTACCACCGTTTTTAGAATCAAAGCGTGAACAAATTGAAAGCTATGTGCGACCGATTGATACAATTCGTAGTACAAAACCTATTGAAAAAGAATATGAATAAATAATCAAAAGATGCGTTTTTTTAAACGTATCTTTTTTTTATAAAAGTCGGGTAGGGAAATGATATTATGATATAATTCCCATAGAATAAATGTTCATGTTGTTAGATATTTTACTAATAGGAGTAAAGAATATGAGATTAATACGAGTTGACCATTGTGACACTGGTATGACACTTGGAAAAACAATATATAACGAAAGAGGATCTGTACTGTTAGCGCAAGGCACAGAACTCCATAAAGGATTATTGAAAAAATTAACACAACATGGTATACATACGATTTATATTGAAGATGATTTATCAGAAGGAATTGAAGTGATTGATTCAATCCCAATTGAACTTCGTAATGAAGCCGTTCAAGTGATTACAGAAGGATTAAATACCATTACTTCCACTACTTCTAATAAAAATAATTTACAAAATATGATGAAGTCAGGTCGAGTTGTACGTAGTATAAACAAAGTATTTAAAGATATATTAAGTTGTTTAAGGGAAAATCGTACGGCTATTAATTTATTAGCATCAACGAAAATTCATGATAACTACGTCTACTCCCATAGTGTAAATGTTGCCATTTACTCGTGCCAATTAGCATTGGAAAATGGATTGTTGTTAAAAAATATTGAAGAAATTGGTTTAGGAGCGATGTTACATGATGTTGGTAAGATGTACATTGACCCTAATATATTAAATAAACCGGGTAAGTTAACAATGGAAGAATATGAGGAAGTAAAAAAACATAGTGAGCTCGGCTATCAAACATTACGAAAAATTCATGAAATTCCTCTCCCAGTAGCCCACTGTGCACTACAACACCATGAAAGAATTGATGGTAAAGGATATCCACGGGGAATTATTGGGGAAGAAATTCATAATTATTCAAAGATTTTAAGCGTTGCTGATGTGTTCGATGCCGTAACAAGTCATCGTGTATACCGACCAGCAGTTTTACCACATAAGGCATTAGAGTTGTTATATAGTGGTTCAGGAACCCAGTTTGAAAGTAAACAAGTCCAACTATTCAAAGGGTGTATCGCCATTTACCCTGAAGGCCTTACTGTTAAACTGGATGATGGAAGGACAGGTATTGTTTCTAAATATAATTTTCATGCAGTAGGAAGGCCGCAAATACGTATCATTAAAAATGAAGAAGATAAAGAAGTCATTCCCTATGAGATTGATTTAGCAACAAACGAGAACTTATCTTTAGAAATTGTAGAAGCAGCTGCCTTGTTATAAAGAATTAATTGATCACAGGAGTTAACCACAAACATGTTATATTCAAATAGCAAAAGACTGAGTATAAGAGTACTCAGTCTTTTTTGAAACTGGCTTACCATTTCATCATATCCCCATGTGATTTGAAAACCTTAAATTCTTTAGAATTGAAAGTAGGACTGATCCCCCTTACCTAGCAACATAAACAATACCTCCCAATGATAGGACTACATGCAGCCATGAAACCATCGCAGGACTTAAGACATGATTTGAAAAGCATGGGAAAATTGTAATTAATGACAAGATGAATGTAATCCATTCCTTTTTGGAATTGTTGGATAAGATAAACATTTTTGTAGTGCTAAGGGCGTGAGTTGTTTTTAATGATTTTTCCTTAAGTCACATTACACGTTATCGTTTAGTAGTTAGTTCTCCTCATTTTTGAGTGAACCTGACTTTCAGGTCAATGTGTCACATACAATTTCAACGATATGATATCAAAGGAGGAGAACTATGGTTATGAAATTGCAACAAAAGGTAGTTTATAGTTTTGTGCTTTCTCTGTTTCTAATTGGTTCAATGTTTTTTATTACGGCCAATGCGGAAGGAGAACGTACAGAAAGGTACATTGTACAGTTTTATGGATTTGTCGATACACAAAAAGAAGTGCAACTATTATCCAACCAGTATGACATCAAAACAAACCATGTATATGAACATGCAGTAAAAGGTTTTTCGGCGCAATTATCTCCAGAAGTCGCCAGTCTGCTGCAAAACCTTCCAACCGTAAAATTAGTTGAAAAAGACCTCCAAGCACATACATTAAACCAAACATTACCAACAGGTGTAGACCGAATTAACGTAGAAAAGAATAACCTTGCCAACATTGATAACATCGATGATCGTGTTGATGTTGATATTGCCATACTTGATACAGGAATCGACGTAGATCATCCCGACTTAAATGTTTATGATGGGCGTAACTTTTCAACAGGGCCGAGTCACCGATATGATGACGGGAATGGTCATGGTACACATGTTGCCGGTACTGCTGCAGCCCTCGACAATGGCATTGGTGTGGTAGGTGTTGCACCTGGTGCTCGTTTATGGGCAGTACGTGTTTTAGATAACAACGGTTCTGGTTGGTTTTCAGATATCATTGCTGGTGTCGATTGGGTAACGGAAAATGCAGATGAAATCGAAGTGGCGAATATGAGTTTAGGCGGGCAAGGCTTGAATAGTACCCTCCGGACAGCGATTCAAAACTCTGTAGCTGCAGGTGTCTTTTATGCGGTTGCTGCCGGCAACGATTCAGATGATGTATATGGCGCTGATGGTGTTTTTGGAACATCAGATGATTACTTACCTGCTTCTTATCCAGAAGTAGCAACTATTTCCGCTTTAAGTGATACGGACGGTCAGCCTGGAGGAGATGGTTCTCTTTCAAGTTGGGGAACAGATGATAGAAATGGTGATGGTATACGGGATGGAGAAGACGATTCCTTTGCTTGGTTTAGTAACTATGCTAGAAATGTAGTAAAAGATAACCCTGTATCATCTTCCGGTGCTGCCATTGACTTATTATTACCAGGAGTAGATATTTATTCGACTGTACCAGGTGGCTATGATCATTATAGTGGAACAAGTATGGCATCACCTCATGCAGCTGGATTAGCAGCTTTACATTATGTATCAGAAGGAACTAGGGACCTTAATGGAGATGGAGTAAGAGATGAAAACGACGTCTATACAGCTAGACAATCATTAATAAACTTAGGTAAAACACAAGATGATAGTACCTACGGTCTAACATACTTTAATGATCCTGATTCAAATTGGGAAAACCTTGGCTGGGGTAATTTTTAAGAGATAATATTACTTAATTGCCAGTTTAGGAAGGGCTCGTCTTATGACGGGTCCTTCTTTGTGTCAATACAGTGAAGTTTGTCAATCATATACAAAAGGGGATTGATATATAATTGTTTTTGACGATGACATTCGTGTTGTAACTTGATCCTTATCTTTTTACCGGAGGTTATAAAAATGGATGTTTGTGAACTTTGTACTCGATCTGGTGTTGAGACAACTGTTCATCACCTGGTTCCTAAAGAAATGGGAGGTACCTTTGGTCCTACTACCAATTTAGTATACCATGCCATAAACAAATTCACGCTCTTTACACCAATCGGGAAATTGCTACACGCTTAACTACTGTAAATGACTTAAGAAATGATGAAAACATTGCCCGATTTATAAAATGGACACGAAAACAGCCTGCAAGCAAGGTTATGAAAATCAAAAAATCAAATGCCAGGAAACGAAAAGGGCGTTAATATATGTATCACTTGTCCCATTCATTCAATATGTGTTCTTTATTACTTGGATCCCTACGAAATTTACTGTAAACCCGATATGCTCTAATCGGATTAGCAAATTTCATTGGTGGAGTGTGAAATAGAAGGAATCCAAAGATAATAAAGAATAAATACTTATCCAGGCTTTCTCGCCCAGTTGAGAGAAGATAATTAGCAATGAGTATATAGATGACAACAAATATCAAACCAATTATGATCCGAAATATAAATGAAGGCATTGTTTCCACCTCGTGTTTGTATTCTGTATTAAATATGTTTCCACAAAGAAATATCCCATATCCTAAGTTTCATTCATAAGAATGAAATCAGTTCTATAGATATGTAAACATAGGTATTTAGTTGTAAAAAAGCACCATATTCACTAGATAATTACAGGTAATTAATGTAAAATTGTGTAGTGAATTAGGACTTTTTTAGGAGGGGGGAGTTTCAACTAATGCAAGTTACACAAGTGAATAATGCAATTATCCAAAGCATCAAACATATCATGATATTAACGGTTCAAATTCTATTGGCTCCGTTATGGATTGCAATAGGTATCATTGTAGGATGGAGACTATGTCACCCAAGGCGCTACCAAGTGAAGGGAACACCCAAAAAATATAACATGAATTATCATGATGTGTCTTTTATGAGCAATGACCAAAGTACCACCTTAAAGGGATGGTATATTAAATCAGACGCACCAAAAGCTACCATCATCTTTTCGCATGGGTATTTGGGTAATCGGACAAAATATCCGAATCGTTCCCTTGATCTAGCGAAATTTTATAGGAATAACGGATTTGATATCCTTATGTTTGATTATCGAAATTGTGGTGCATCGGAGGGAAACAAGTCAACTGTAGGCATACACGAACAAGATGATTTAATCGGGGCAATCGACTTTGTGAAAGAACATAATCCGCATACGAACATTGTATTAATCGGTTGGTCTACTGGTGGGTCATCTGCCATCATGGCAGCAAAGGAAAGAAATGTTGATGTAATTATTACGGATAGTGCATTTCATAACTTAGAGGATTATTTAATAGAGAACTTAACAAAATGGACAAAACTTCCGAGCTTTATCAATCCTTTTATCATGTTAACATTTCCTCTAGTTTGCAACGGCTTGCACCCGCGGATGAGTAAACCGATCCATGCGTTAAAACATATAGATTGTCCTATCTTTTTTATACATAGTGAGAAAGATTCAACAATTCCCCATAACTGTACAATGAAAATGTTCGATAAATATAATGGGATCAAAAAATTATGGATTACTAGAAAAGGTGACCACGTCAAAAATCATCTATCAAACCGAGAATATTGTAAGACAACATTGTCTTTCATAAACAAAGCCATTAAGAAATGAGCTTTAATTGCTAAATATGTACAATACAGCATATGGTAACGTAAAGGACAAGTTTTTGACAAAAATAGAAATAAATACGACGAAACTTTTCTGTTATAAATACCTTTTTTTGACAATTCATGAAAATAATGTGTGACAACCTTCTATATGAAAAATGATAGGAGGGATTTTATTTTGAGAAAAGTTTTATTTACGATTGTCGTAATGGCTCTTGCTCTCAGTCTTGTAGTGCCAGTATTTGCAGCTGGAAAACACCCAGGAACACCAGAAGAACAAACATACAAAAGCAATGGTTTTACTGATTATGAGCAACTGGGGAAGAAATTAGAAAAGATTGAAAAAAACAGTAAAGGTCTTGTTGAGGTAGAAGTTGTCGGGGAGTCAAATCAAGGTCGAGACATTTATCAAGCAAGAATTGGGAATGGTGATAAAGTAATCCTTGTACAAAGTGAAATTCATGGTAACGAAAAAACGGGTACAGAAGCATTATTAAATATTCTTCAACAGTTATCATCAAGTCAAAACGCTGAAGTTGAAGAGATTTTAGAAGAAGTAACATTGGTCATGTTACCAAAAATGAATCCAGACGCGTCTGAATTAGACCGTAGAGGAAATGATATGTCATGGGATGATGTAACTAAGAAGTTTCCACAATTAGAGGATGCTGTACCATCGTGGAACCACTATCATGCAGATGGTAGAGCAAAACTTCAAGGTGACGATTATACTAATCGACCAGGTTTTGATGTAAATCGAGATTTCAATCCTAACCTTGACTACACGCCTATGGCGGAAGATTTTCCGGGCCAGTCGTCTGAACCAGGTTGGTACATAACACCTGAAGCGCAAACAGTAAGAGATGTTTATAAATCATTATTAGATGAGTTTGGCAACGTTGATGTATTTATCGATTTGCATCATCAAGGATTGTACTACGTTGATGACGGTTCTGATGACCCTGTCACTTTATCGCTTTCTGGACAGTTTGTTCCACATCCGGAGAGTGAAGAAGGAGAAAAATATAATGAATATGCTGACAAATATGACTATGACTTTTCACGTCAATTAAATGTCGCCGCTTACAATGAATTACAACAAATGGGCAACTCTCCGTTTGACAATATAACATTATATAGACAAGGACTAGATTTACCAGGAACGGCATTAGGCTCATTTGCTTTAAATGGTAGTGGTACCGTGTTATTTGAAGTTACCGGTCAAACACATAGCATGGGTCAAAAGAAGAAAGGAATGCTTGTAAAAGGGGTAGAAACCGGTTTGATGGGAATCATTAAAGGTGTTGCAAGTGGAGCTGTCTACGACCTAAACCCAGAGGACTATGAAGATATCCCATTAACAAAATATCCATGGGAATTGTAACATGCTAAAAAGGAGTGCGATTGTGCACTCCTTTTATTTTGTAAGTGAAAATTGTGTCGTTACATATATTCCTGTTAAAATGGCTAAAGAAGAAATACATACACGAAAGGTGTTTACATGAATACATACATCGTTGTAGGAGCGGGAATTCTTGGGGCATCAACTGCGTATCATCTAGCAAAACGAGGAGCGCGTGTTACATTAATAGACCGAAATGACTCCGGACAAGCTACAAAAGCCGGTGCAGGAATTATTTGCCCTTGGTTAACGAACCGGAGCAACAAGCCGTGGTATCGCCTTGTAACTGAGGGTGCTAAATTTTATCCGAAACTAGTCGAGGAACTTGAGGCTGTTGGAGAAACAGAAACAGGGTATTCTCAAGTAGGTGCTATTAATATATTTTCAGGAGAAGACCGTTTACATAAAAAGGTGGAACTTGCAAAGGAGCGACAGAAAAGCACTCCAGAAATGGGGGAAGTGACAAAGCTTTCTGTAAAGGAAACGAAGGAACTTTTCCCATTGCTATCGGATGACTATGCGTCCGTACATATTAGTGGGGGGGCCCGTGTGAACGGAAGTGAGATATGCTATGCCCTTATTCGTAGTGCGAAAAAGTATGGAGCTTCCATAGTATACGGAAATGCTTCATTAATGAAGGAAAAAGACACCATTACTGGTGTTTACGTCAATAATCAGAAGTATTTTGCTGACCGCGTGATCGTGACTGGTGGAGCATGGGCTAAAGAGTTGGTTGAGCCACTTGGCGTAAAATTTAACGTTACTTCTCAAAAAGCTCAAATCGTTCACCTGCAAGTCCCGAACACTGATACGAGTAAGTGGCCGGTTGTTATGCCTCCATATAATCAATACATGCTGACGTTCAAAAATGGACGCGTTGTCGTAGGAACTACATATGAAGATAATGTTCATTTTGATGATGAAGTGACAGCCCATGGGATTCACACGATTTTGGATAAAGCGCTACGTGTAGCTCCCGGGATAGCTAATACCACTTATTTGGAAACAAAAGTCGGCTTTCGTCCTTATACACCGAACTCATTACCTGTTTTAGGTTCCATACCTCGATTCGAAGGACTTATCGTAGCAAATGGTCTTGGTGCTTCTGGTTTAACGAGTGGCCCATATATTGGAGATCAACTTGCTAAATTAGCACTAGGTGAGGAAACACATATTGATTTTAAAGATTACGATGTAAGAAATGCTATTAGACTTGAATAAAGTAAGCTGGGAGAGCGTTCATTCGGTGCTCTCCCTTTGTTATTCTTCTATTATATGGTGTGCATGCTCAGGGCCGAGAAAAACTTCTCGAATAGAAGTAGAAGGATTATACCAGTTTTGAACTTTCCCTTGCCAAAACTGAATCATCGGCCCCATTAATAATGTGGCAATTACAGTTCCTAAACCAACTGGTCCCTTTAACAAGGTAGCTATACCGAATACTACAACTGCCAACGCGGTTTGTGATTTCCGCACACTCCATTGAAATTTCTCGCTTATTGATAAAAACAGTTGATCTATTGGGGCTTTTGAGAAGCCTGGTAAAATGTAAACCGCTACCCCTAAACCTAATAACGTTATTCCTAGTAGAAAAACAGATAGCTTTGTTAATAGTGTAGCATTGTGCAAATACAATGAATGAAATACAACTTCTAACCAGAAATCAAAAATGACTGCTTCTAATATTAAGGGGATAACTGCACCCCAATCGGGTCGAATTCCTAGTAATTGAGCATTTACGAAAATAAAGAATACTTGGAATGCTCCATACCAAAATCCGACAGTCATTCCCATGACATCGGATATACTCACAAAAAACGCGGACCAAACGCCTGCACCTAAAGCTGACTTTACGATTAACGTTACACCTAAAAAATTTATAAACATCCCAATAAGATACAAGAAAATACGGTATAAAAACAATGGTGAATACCTCCAAAAAATTCCGTCCGTAAAATATAACACGTAAAAAAAGAACGAAAAAAGAGGGAATATAAAGGAAAAATGAGATATAGTGATATATTTTAAATTATATCGTAATTTTGAGTGATAATGATGAATTTTGCTAGAAAACGATAGATAATTAATCGTTTTCAATGTCTTTTTTTATGAAAGATTGGCAGATTTCATAGAAGATGTTATATTATACTAAAGTTACAAATATATATATATAAAACACTAGGGGAGTCTTTCAATAAAGACTGAGACGAATTATTCGGACCCTTCGAACCTGATCTGGTTAGTGCCAGCGTAGGGAAGTGGAATGTTTAGGAAATGTTATAACATAACCCTAATTACAAACCACCCATACGCATGGGTGGTTTTTTTGTTTAGGAGGTCTAAGGTGAAAAAAAGGGAACTACATGTTGTAACGACAGGAACACAAGATGATCAACAACTGATAGATATTATAAAGAAAATACACCCGTATGTTGATTACATTCATTTAAGAGAGAAGCATAGGTCGGCTAAAGAAATATATGACTTAATAAACCAACTTTTAAATCAACGAATTCCATTATCAAAACTAATGATTAATGACCGTGTAGATCTTGCACAAGTGTTGGGAGTGAAGGGGGTGCAGCTGCCCAATCATGCTCTTCCAGTTCGTAAAGTAAAAGAATCATTTCCTGAATTACGTATCGGAGCTTCTGTTCACTCAACTGATGAAGCAAGGATAGCTGAGGAGGAAGGAGCTGATTTTCTCTTGTATGGCCACATTTTTCCCACGAACTGTAAGCGAAACCTTCCTCCAAAAGGAGTGAAAAATTTGCAGTATATGACTAGCACTGTTTCGAAACCTGTTATGGCTATTGGGGGGATTAAGCCAGATGATGTGAAAGCGGTATTAGATTGTGGAGCTGCTGGTATCGCTGTAATGTCAAAGGTATTTTTGGCTAATGATCCACTGGATGCAGTACAGCATTATAAAAGAGAAATTGTTAATTGGGAGGGATGGGAGAGTGGGAAATAAGTATGATGCCATTGTAGTAGGTGGGGGAGTGATTGGTGCTGCGGTAGCCTACTATCTATCAAAGGAAAGGAAGCGTGTATTATTAGTAGAACAAAATCGATTAGCAACTAAAGCATCTAGTGCTGCTGCGGGTATGTTAGCTGCACATTCAGAGTTAAAGCATAATGATCCGATTTTCCCGTTAGCTAAGGAAAGTAGACAAATGTTCTCGAGTTTAGCGAAAGAGATTAAGGAATGTAGTGGCATCGATATTGAGTTAATTGAAAAAGGTATGTTGAAAGTTGCATTATCAGATGAAGAAAAGGTTGAATTTAAACGGCAGGTCCTTATCCAACAACAAAATGGAGAACAAATTCATTGGTTAGACAAACGAGAAACGATAGCTAAAGAGCCAAACCTCTCGACAGATATAAAGGGAGCTATATTTATCGAAAAAGACAACCAAGTTTCTGCCCCGGCATTAGCATATGGTTTAGCAAAATCTGCAGCCTATCTTGGTGCTGAGATTAAAGAGCATTGTAGTGTTTATTCCTTTCATGTAACGGATAACACTGTCACTGGTGTTCAGACGAGTGAAGGGGATTATTATAGTGATTACGTTATTGCTGCTGGAGGGCCTTGGACTCAACAATTACTTATGGGAACAGGGTTGGAAATGAAAACGTCTCCAGTAAAAGGTGAATGTTTTTCAGTTATAACTCATCAACCTTTATTATCTTCCACTGTATTTACGAGTGGCTGCTACATCGTTCCGAAAAAGGGTGGGCGTACAATTGTTGGTGCAACTGTAAAACCAAACACGTTTAGTGAATCTGTTTCTTATGCTGGTGTTGAACAATTAATGGATAAAGCGAGGAAGTTAATTCCTTGTATTATAAATGCTGAATGGGAAAAGGCATGGGCTGGTATTCGTCCCAAAACAAATGATGGACTACCTTACATTGGCACTCATCCAACTATTCAAAATTTACTAGTTGCAACAGGTCATTATCGAAACGGCATTTTACTATCTCCGATAACAGGAGTAATCATAACTGATTTGATAACAGGAAGAATCCCAAAAGTTGATGTTCAAGGTGTTTCACCTTCACGCACAATGGTAGAGACACACTAAATAAAGGAGGTGATGATGTTGATTATACAGGTAAATGGCGACCAACTCGAAATACCTGCAGACGTGAATAATGTTTATCGTTTGTTAGAGCATTTTGATGTTGAGGGAAAGGTTACCATCATTGAAGTGAATGGAAGAATTATAGAAAAGGCGAATTATGAGGAACAACAACTTAAGGATCATGACCAAATTGAAATATTACATTTTGTCGGAGGAGGATAATCATGCTGAAAATTGGACCATATGAATTTCAATCTAGACTTTTATTAGGAACAGGTAAATATCCGAATTTTCGTGTTCAAAAGGAAGCAGTAGATGTTTCGGAAGCGGAAATTTTAACGTTTTCTGTAAGACGTATGAATATTTTTGCATCTCATCAACCAAACTTTTTAGAACAACTAGATATCGAAAAGTATACGTTATTACCGAATACAGCTGGAGCAAAGACTGCCGAAGAAGCCGTTCGTACAGCGAAATTGGCGAAGGCATCAGGACTGTGCGATATGGTAAAAGTTGAAGTCATTGGATGTGAAAAAACACTCCTTCCTGATCCAGTAGAAACATTGAAAGCATCCGAAGAGTTATTGAAAGAAGGTTTTATTGTATTGCCTTATACCTCAGATGATGTGTTATTAGCAAAGAGATTAGAAGATCTCGGCTGCCACGCTATCATGCCAGGTGCATCGCCAATAGGCTCAGGGCAAGGAATAATTAACCCATTAAATTTACGTTTTATTATCGAACAGGCCAATGTCCCCGTCATTGTAGATGCTGGTATTGGTGCACCTTCTGATGCAACAAAGGCTATGGAATTAGGAGCTGATGGAGTGTTATTAAATACAGCCGTTTCGAATGCGTCCGATCCTGTTAAAATGGCAGAAGCTATGAAGTTAGCCATTACAGCAGGCAGACTTGGATACGAAGCAGGTCGAATACCAAAAAAACATTATGGAACGGCTAGTAGCCCAATGGAAGGAATGAGCACGATTTGACCAATCGATATTCTCGTCAAGAGCGATTTACTCCTATTGGTGAAGATGGACAACAGGAGATTCAAAATAAAACAGTGCTCATTGTCGGTGCAGGAGCGCTAGGAACAGGAAGTGCAGAAGCATTAGTTCGTGCAGGTACTGGTAAGGTAATAATTGCTGATAGGGATTACGTAGAGTGGAGTAATCTACAGCGACAGCAATTGTATTGCGAGGAGGACGCGAAGCAAAAAATGCCGAAGGCTATAGCAGCCCAACAACGCCTGGAACAAGTTAATTCTGACGTTCATATTGAATCACTTGTGATGGATATTACAGTCGAAGAAATGGAACAACTGGTTTCGGAAGTTGATATCATTATTGATGCGACTGATAATTTTGATATTCGTATGATTATCAATGACATTTCACAAAAATACCGAATTCCATGGATTTATGGAGCTTGTGTAGGTAGTTATGGAATTAGCTATACAATACTACCAGGTGAAACTCCTTGTTTACAGTGTTTACTAGATTCAATGCCGTTTGAGGGGGCTACGTGTGATACGGTTGGAATAATTAGCCCTGCTGTACAAATGGTTGTATCCTACCAAGTTACGGAAGCGTTAAAAATTCTAATAGGGGATACGAAGGCTTTACGTCGAAAGCTTATTTCGTTTGATTTATGGAAAAATCAACAATCGGGTGTACAAGTAGATAAACTAAAAAAAGATAGTTGTTCTTCGTGTGGTTCGAATCGAACGTATCCCTTCCTAACATATGAGAATCAAATGAAGACTGCAGTTTTATGTGGAAGAGATACCGTGCAAATACGTCCAGCAAAAAAGAGAACGCGCACTTTATCTGAATTAGCAAAAACGTTAACAAAGTTAGACGAAGAAACACAATATAATTCACATCTACTGTCATGTACAATAGAAGATTACCGAATCGTCGTGTTTCAAGATGGACGTACATTAGTACATGGAACAAATAACATCAGTGAAGCAAAATCGATATATCATCGTTATATTGGATAATCATAAATGTTCATTATTATAATTGTGGGGTACTACATATCACGACTGTTATTGGTAAAAAGACTTAAAAGGTGGGCTGGAAATCCAGCTCACCTTTTATTAGATTAATATACTTTATCTCCATTAAAAATTGAGTTTTTCACAACGACATAATCAACGTTGCGGATTGCATCCAATCTTTTGCCACCAGCATATGAAATAGAAGATTGAAGATCTTGCTCCATTTCTGTCAAAGTATCCTTTAAAGAACCTTTGTGTTCAACGTACATTTTTTTGCCCTCAACATTTTTCTTTTCACCTTTTTGGAACTCGGATGCCGAACCGAAGTACTCCTTATACAGTTTCCCATCCTTTTCGATCGTTTCCCCGGGAGACTCTTCATGACCTGCAAATAGTGAACCAATCATCACCATTGTAGCTCCAAAGCGTATGGACTTTGCGATGTCGCCGTGTGTACGAATACCCCCATCTGCTATAATCGGTTTGCTTGCAGCCTTTGCACACCAACGTAAAGCAGCTAGTTGCCACCCTCCGGTACCAAATCCTGTTTTAATTTTTGTTATACATACTTTTCCTGGTCCAATACCAACTTTTGTGGCATCTGCACCTGCATTTTCTAGTTCTCGAACTGCTTCTGGAGTTCCTACATTCCCTGCAATAACAAAGCTTTCAGGTAGATGCTTCTTAATATGCTGAATCATTTGAATTACTGCATTTGAATGTCCATGAGCTATATCGATCGTAATAAATTCAGGCACAAGTTTTTCGGAAGCTAATTGTTCTACAAATGCATACTCCTCTTCCTTTACCCCTACACTTATTGAAGAAATTAGATTTCGTGCCCTCATATCCTTAATAAAGTTTATACGGGTCTCTGGTTGAAAACGGTGCATTACATAAAAGTAACCGTTTTCGGCTAAAAACATAGCTATATTTTCATCAATAATGGTTTGCATATTGGCAGGTACAACCGGCAATTTAAATGTATAACCACCGAGTTCTACAGTTGTATCACATTCTGAGCGACTATTGACAACACACTTAGCCGGAATTAATTGAATATCCTCATAATCAAACACATTTTCCATGGTTAGCACCCCTAAACACGAATATTTATTAATCAATTGTAATTATTGTTCGTACATATGTAATTTACATGATATATCATCAGATGTCAAAGGATTTACGATATTGCTAACTATTTATTATAAAAAAACTAAAAATGGACTAACGCATGGACCCGGCCTCTTTATTCATAAGATGTTTACTTCGTGTTATGATCGTTCACCTTACATACACACATATAAAATGGGAAAGTTAACGGTGACAATAGAAATGAGGAGGTATTTCGGTGTTTATACAAAAGCATGAATTGAAAAAAGACGGGGATGTATATGATATTATTCTTTACATAAAGCCGAACGAAGGCTTAGAGGAATTTTCCGAAGAATTAGGGAAAATATCTGAGTCTACAGGGAAAGACATTGACAAAATAGCAATAGGATATGTGAAACAAAGGTTTTCTAATTTACGAGTTAGAGGGATAAAAATTATGATGGGTGGAGTTTTAATTTCTTCAGTACTTATCGGAGGAGGAATGGGTCCAATTTTTGCTGAAGAGGATGCTACAGAACAACCCCCGACAGAGACAGTCTCTGAGGATGAAGCCACTTCACCAGAGAGTACTCCAGATGAAACTACAACCGATCCTGCAGAGGAAGATGTTACTGATGAAACGATAGTTGAGGAGACAGAAGATGAAGTTACTGAATCTCCAGGACTTCTCCCAGATAACTTCTTTTATTTTGTTAAAGTGGCTACTGAAAAGATTCAGCTTGCTCTCACTTTTGATGACGTAAAACAAGCGCAATTATTGGCTGAATTCGCCGAGAAAAGAGTTGCAGAAGCAAATGCGCTAATTGAGAAAGGGAATACTGAACTTGCAGCAGAAAGTTTAGCGAAAGCATTAGAAAGTCAAGAGTTAGCTTTGGATTATAGTGACCGGGCTACAGATGAAAAAGTAGCAGACAGTCCAACTTCAGATGTAAAAAGATCTTTAGAAGATAAAATCACGAAAAATACGTCAGCACTTTTACTAGCCATGGAGAAAGTTGAAAATCCAAAAGCGAGAGAGGCTTTAGCTAAAAACGTAGAAAAGTCGTTTGAACGTATGTCAAAAAAATTAAATAAAATTAATGAATTACAAGAGAAAATTGATAAGAAAAAAGCAAATGGTAACGATGAGGACATTGAGGACCTAGAGGATGACTTACAGGAATTAGAAGAAGAAATTGATGAAGATCAAGAAGAGTTCGAGGAAGAAATGAATGAAGTAAAAGAAAAAGAAAACGAACATGTAAAGAATGAAAAGAAAAACAAAAGTAATGCCAAAAAAGAAGGGAAGGAAGAGAGAGCTTCAGGTGAGAAAAAAGGAAAGGAAAAGGGCGAGAAGAAAAACGAGCGTAAAAAGGAAGAAGAGAAAGAACGAGAATATGAAAAAGAAGAACAACATGAAGAGGAAGAAGAGCACGAAGAGGACGATGGTTAATGGGAAAAGTGTATCTTATGGATACGCTTTTTCATAATACATTTAATTTGAGTAACATAAAAATTGCTAGTAAAATAAAAAAATAGGGAGGGATTCGATGCTATTAACAAAAATGAAGGATATTACTTTACCTAATCTTGAAGGGGAACAAGTATCTATTAATGATTATAAAGGAAAAAACACACTAATTTTTATGTGGGCTTCTTGGTGACGTTGTCGTGAACAACTGCCAGGATGGCAGAAAATTTATGACAAATATAAAGACGAAGAATTTGAAATTTTATCTGTTTCAGTTGATATACAAGGAGCTGAAGTAGCAAAACCTTATGCTGAAAACCAGTCATTTACAACGGTTATAGATTCTGAAAACGTATTCGCAAATTTATTTGGCTTTAAAATTGTACCGAATGCTATTTTTATTGATAAAGAAGGGACAATAAGGTTAATTAAACAAGGCTTCCACGTTACGAACGAAGAACATGTTCAGGCTGTTAAACAATTAATTCGTGGTGATGTAGAAAAAGTTACATTCGATGACCAATATTATGAACCGAAAACAGATGTAAGTGAAATCGAAAAACAGCTTTCTGAAACGAAGTTTAAACTAGGCATGGAATATGCCAAAAATGGACAAAAAGAAAAAGCATTAAAAGAATTAGACGAGGCTCTCCTGTTAGATACTAACAACTTTTTAATTAGAAAACAGCGTTGGTACATCCGATATCCGGAAAAGTTTTCCCCGACTATCGATACGGAATGGCAGCAAAAACAACTACAAAAGGAAAGAGCGGAGGAGGAGGCCCTAAAAGGAGACCTTGTCTGCGGACCTGATGGATGTGTAATACCTGGAACGACAAAAAACACTATACCTAAATAACCGAGAGCCTTCACATATTATGTGAAGGTTCTTTATCTTATTAGATAGAGTCAATCCGAAATATTTTCTCTTATATTTTCTTTATGAACAGATACTACAATTATAGATAGGTCTTTGAATATAATATTAAAGTCAATTTAATATAAGGAGATAGTTAACATGTGTTTAATAACATTTGCGTATAAAGCACATAAAAAATACAACTTAATAGTTGCGGCGAACAGAGATGAATTTTATGAAAGACCGACTGCTCCAGCGCAGTATTGGGATGACGCACCACATATACTTGCAGGGAGAGATTTGCACAGAATGGGAACGTGGATGGGCGTAACGAAACAAGGTAAATTTGCAGCGCTTACAAATTATCGGAACGGGGAGGAGAAACAAGCAACCAAACGGTCGAGAGGAGAATTGGTGAAGGACTTTTTAATGGATGATGAGACTCCTGTTTCATATTTAGAAAAAGTCCAAATGCGAAAGGGACAATATCCGGGTTTTAACTTACTCGTTGGAGATCATAACGGTCTTTATTATTACTCCAATATTAATGATACCATTTATACTTTAGAACCAGGAATTTATGGTCTGAGCAATCATTTTATTAACAGTCCTTGGCCAAAAGTTATAAAAGGGAAAAAAGGACTGGAAAGATGCTTAAAATGTTCAAACAGTGTCATGGAAGATTGTTTATTTTCTAGTCTTCAACGTGCCGAATCCCCTCCTGATGAACAATTACCACAAACCGGTATACCGTTAGAGTGGGAGCGTAAACTATCACCTATATTTATTAAAACCGATACCTATGGAACAAGAGCTTCAACATTATTATTTATAACGGATAAACAAATTCAGTTTACCGAAAGAACGTTTGAAGGTGAGAAGTACAAAGACCGAAACTTTACTTTTTACATAAATGAGACTTGATGTTTAGTTTGAAATTGTTTTATGAGGGAGTGCAAAATTCTATGAAGTTAAAGACGAAGATAAAGTCCAAATTCATTATAACCCTTTCTAAATATTTTCCTAATTTTTATAAAAATGTAACAGTTACCAGCGTAAAAAAGCATGAATCAATAAGAGTATCACCTTTAATGAAACCTTTAGAAGAGTGCAAAATAGCACTTATTTCTACAGCTGGTGTTCATAAAAAAGACGACAAACCATTTGATATTGATAATCCGAAAGGGGACCATTCAATTAGGACAATACCTAGTGACGCTACAGAGAACGAATTATCTGTGACACACATTTATTACGATACGAAGTATGCAAAAATTGACTCTTCCATTGTATTCCCAATTAAACAACTTCAACAGTTAAGAAAAGATGGAATTATTGGATCATTAGCAGAACGAAACATCGGTTTAAATGGAGGTATTTTAGATACTCATCTTGTTGAAAAGGAGTCAATACCTAAAGTTACTCAAATATTAAAAGAGGATCAAGTGGACGCGACCCTTTTGCTTCCTGGCTGAGGTGCATGTCATCATGTGCTCGGGCTGTATGCCCGAGCTTTAGAGCAAGAAGGAATTTCTACTGCTATGATTACTTTACTTCCAGAGGTTACCGACAAGGTTGGTGTACCTAGATCATTACACGTTCCCTTTCAACTAGGAAAACCTTGTGGTGAGCCGTTTGATAGCAGTACAAGAAGATCAGTTCTTCTACAATTACTGAACCTTTTAAAGCATCCATCTAAAAATGTTTCGAAATATAGGATTGAATGATCATTGTCTTAAGAGGGGAAGAGTGCAACAACGGAAAGAACCACCTGACTTAATAATTTCAGTTATATCTACTTCAATCACATCGAATCCTTTTTCACGTAATTGTTGATTTACATTTTTATTAACAGGTAAACTAAATATTTGATTATTTCCAATACAAAGCACATTAGTTCCCAATGTAAACTGTTCTTCTTTTGTTACCTTGATTAATTCATAACGGGAACTAAATAAATCAATATCTTCTTGCGTAAGCGCTTCTGGGTATATAATAGCCACCTCAGGAGAGACAACATTAAAGACACAATCTAAATGTAAATATTTTTCCTTAAATGGTATAGCTTTAACTTTAAATTTTGGCAATAAGGTTTGTAGGTGGTCTACCGCAGCTTGGTTTGTACGATTACTTAACCCAACATATATCGTATCTTGGTCAATAATTACATCGCCGCCCTCAATCTTATCCCCAATTAAATTATAATAAGGTAACTCTTCATCTTCTAACCATTGCCTCAATACATCCTCTTCACCTTTACGTACCTTATGACCCATCTCAGCTACAAAAGTTGTTTGTCCTAATGTGAAACCGATATCCCGTGTAAATACCTGTTCAGGGAACTTCTTATGATATGGTAACAGAATGGTTTCTACATTACGGTTATTCAATTCCTTTACAAAAGCTCGATGTTGATCTAAAGCTTTTTCAATATGAATCCCTTCATCCTTAAATTTTTTTTGCGTGTCATTGATAACCTCACGAATCGTCATGTATTGCGGTTGACAAAGGATTACTCGTTTTAATACGCCATACTCACTATAAACTACAGTTTTTGACTTGTATTGGCTTTCCATTTATATCTCCTCCTATACTACACTTCATTTAGTATTTACTATGATGTACAAATTAGTATAAAAAGGTGAGAAGAACTGTATGATATACATACATAAGTTTGAAGGTTTCATACATTTTATGGCAAACCACGGTAAATTAGCTAATGATATAGGGAAACATTTAATGAGAAATTATACAGACGTAAAGGAAAACGATCCAATAATGATGCAGTTAATAAAGGATTTTATTGGTCGTGTAAAGAGAGAACAGTCGCTAAAGACTGTGATATTAATTTGAGAATGAGAACATCTTGTCCTGTTTGTTTATCCCTAACTACTGTTACATGTATGAGACAATCTTATATAAACATATAATTATGTATCACAGTTAGGGGAGGGGATTCTCTTTTTAAAGGGTATTGATATACAGTTAGTTTCCTTTGTGGGTGTTTCTATAATGAAAGAATACTGGCTGTATTATGGTCTCCCTCGTATTTCTATTGGCAGTTAAAAGATAGTGTTTGATTAACACATAATTCATCTCAAGTAATGACATATAAAATGAAACGCCCCTAGAGTAAAGGGGCGTTTCATTTTATATGTTATCGTTAACAGCTTCCTCCTATACCAGGAAGAGCCTTTATTTCAATTCCGTGTGGTGAGTGACCTACTTTAATGTCTTCTGTAATATTTAATGTTTCCATGTCTATTACACTCACTTTATTTGTAGCTCCTAATGTTACATAAGCCTTCGTCTCTTTACGATTAAAGGATATATGCTTTGCACCTGGCAATTCCTCAATAGTTTGAACAACTTCATTCGTTTCTAAGTTTACAATTTCCACTTGGTTACTTTCTTGTTCTGTAATGACGGCTACCGTTTCGTTTTCAGAAATGACGAAGTCTGTTGCGTTTCCATTTAAAGGTACAGTAGATATTTCCTCAAAAGTTACTGTGTCATAAATTTCTAACTGATTAGATCCGCTAGCTGCAACATACAATCTTGAACCATCTTCATTAAGTCTAAGCACTCTTGGTACTTTCCCGGTTTTCATTGTATGAGTAACTGTCTCGTTTTCTATATCAATGACAAACACTTTCCCATTCTCATGGTCAGTAACAAAAAGATTTTTATTACCAAGCGCTATATAATTTGATTTGGCGCCATCACCTAAATCAATTTTACTCACTACCTCTTCTGTTTTTATATCAATCACTTCTACATATTGGTCCCCAACAGTAGTCACATATAATGTCTGGTTATTTTTGCTAAGTGCTAATCCATGTGGTAGAGGCCCTACTTCGATTTCTTTTTCCTGTTCCAACGTTTGAGTATTAATAATCCCAATAGTACTGCTATTTTGATTGGCTACATATGCTGTTCGCATTGTACTATCAAATACAATGTTTGTTGGCTTTTCACTAGTCTTAATTGTACCTACTGGTTGACTTTCTTGTATATCAATAATCGTAATTTGATTATCAGTTTCACTTGGTACGTAAAATTGAACCTTCGTTAACTTTCCAGCTTCTTCTCTTAAAGCGGCTTCGTCCTTTGAAATCATTGCACAACCTGTTAAAATAAAGGCGATAAATCCTAGTAGGATACTTTTATATTTAAGCATTTCACAATTCCTCCATAATTTTTAGTATTAATTCCTTGTAATCTTATCGGAATAAGAGTAGTATGTTTTTGTAACAAAAACTATAATACATCTTAGGGAGGAAGTAAAGTTGAATAAACTAGGAGTTTTGCTTTCTATTATTTTATCAATCTCATTAATTGCATGTTCTCAACAAGAAACAAGTAAAGAGGGCGATTCAAACAATAATAAAGAAGAAACAACTTATCCCAATGCTGAGTTGTTAGTAGATACAGAGTGGGTAGTTGAGAATTTAAATGATGAAAATGTACATTTTGTAGATATGCGCGCAGAAGGTTATGAAGGTGGACATATTCCAGGTGCAGCAAACATTACTTGGCCAGAAATTGCTGATCCAGACAATGAATTTGATGGCGTCTTGTTACCACCTGAAGGTTTCGCAACAAAAATGCAGGAAATCGGAATTAATGTGAATGATACGATTGTCATTTATGATGACGGTTCAAGTTTAAGTGCAGCACGCTTGTTTTATGCACTAGAGTATTACGGACATCAAGATGTTAAAATTTATAATGGTGGATTCACAGCATGGTTACATTCAGGAAATGATGTCTCCACAGAAACTCCGGAAATTGTAGTAGGGGATTTCGAACCAACGGCAAACGAAGATTTAGCTTGTGATATTGGTGGTATAAAAGAAGCAATTGAAGATGAAAACATAGTTATTCTTGATACGAGATCTGAGGGAGAGTACAATGGTGAAGATGTTCGTGCTGAGCGTGGAGGGCACGTTCCGAATGCTGTTCATATAGAATGGAGTGAAGCCATTACGGAAGTGGATGGTGTACCTACCTTCAAATCTTTCGAAGATTTAACGGAGTTATATGAAAGTAAAGGTGTAACTAAGGATAAAACCGTTATCCCTTATTGCCAAACTAACGTGCGAGGTGCTCACACGTACTTCACATTAAGGCTTTTAGGTTATGATTCTATTATGCCGTATGAAGGTTCTTGGGCTGAGTATGGGAATACTCCAGAAGCAAAAATTGAAAAGTAGGTGATGAAATGGCTTACGAAAACGAAGGTGTCATACAAATTGATGTAGATGAATTAAAAGAAGCTTTACGTGACGATGAAACGATCGTCATTGATATTCGTGAACATGAAGAATATGTGGCTGGGCACATTCCTGGTCTACCTCTCATTCCAATGAGTGAAATTGTAGACGTAGTTGATGAGTTCGAAAAGGACCGTTCCTATGTATTAGTGTGCAGAAGCGGACGAAGAAGCCATGAGACGTCGAAATTCTTCCAAATGAATGGTATTAAAAATGTGAAAAATTACGCTGGTGGAATGCTCGTATGGGACGGAGAGATTGCAGTAGGCGAAGAAAATATTGTGAAGGAAGTAAAAGAGATTTATTGAGGAGGAATCATAATGGCTTTAACAAAAGAAGAATTATCAGTTATTGAACCAGACCATTTAGTGGACGGAATTGGAGAAGTTTGTCCACATACTTTAAATATTGCTTTAAAGGCTTTGAAGAAAGCAAAACCTGGTGAGGTAGTCGTAGAAGTCACAGATCATTCTATAGCTACAAAAACAATTCCAGCTGCTGTGAAAATGAATAAAATTGCAGAAGTGCTCGGAATTGTTTCTGAAAACGGCGAGTATAAAATATACTTGAAAAAGCTGTAACAGCGGAGGATTAGATCAACATGTTCTTTATAATAGATATGTTTATTCTTGCTAGTATTTTTGGTTTTTTGTATGGCTTTCTACTTCAAAAAGCAGATTTCTGTTTTACAGCCTCAATAAGAGACTGGATTAGCGTTCGAGATAGTCGAATCGGGAAAGGGGTTCTCGTTCTTATTGCTACGGCTTTAGTCGGTTGGGGACTCGTACTCACGTTAGGGCTTGCTACTGTTGAAAAACTATGGACCGTTCCCGTTGGATTTTCTAATTTAATTGGTGGAGTTTTATTCGGAATTGGCATGACAATTGCAGGTAGCTGTGCTTCCGGTGCCTTATATCGTGCTGGTATGGGATATATCCAGTTTTGGATTGTCATTGCTTGTATGATGATAGGAAATATATTATTTGCGTTTATTTATAACCCATGGGCACAAAGTGCAATAGAGCCACTTTTAGTAACAGATCAAGGATATAGCTTATATCAATTAAACTTGCCATTTTTGCTACTTCCTTTATTAATTGTTGGTATAATGCTTTTGCTTGCTGTACGACAATTCGGTTGGAAAGGCATTGCCAGTGGAATAAAAGACTCCATACAAGATGTAAAAGGAAATCCTTTTACAAAGAGTCATTGGGATATTAGATTCGTTGCTGTTCTCATAGGTATCATTGCAACAGTTCAATTCGTAGTCATGTCTTCTTTAAGTATTACAGGTCCAGAAACACGTATAGCAAGTGTGCTGTTATCCTTCGTTTTTGGCGAAGACTTTATCTTACAAAATACGTATTTAAATGGAATGTTTGCTGATTTTCCGGTGATTGGAATTGGACCAGAAGAAACACTTATTATCTTCATGATTTTTGGTGCCTTTGTTTCAGCACTATTAAGTAAAAGTTTCAAAATCCGTAAACCTAAAGCTTCTAGATTACCATATGCTATTGGAGGCGGATTACTTATGGGCGTTGCATCCAGAATCGCACCAGGATGTAACATTGCGAATATCATCCCCGGAGTTGGAGGGATGTCACTAAGTAGTATTATTGTCATCTTTGGAATGGTTATTGGAGTCTTTATTGCAACAGCCTACATTTTTAAAATGCCTTTGTTATTATTCCAAAAAATGGATTTTGACTTTGATGAGAATATGTAAAAATTATTTAAACCTGATTCTGTGTATACAGAATTCAGGTTTTTTTGTTATCGACGGTTAAAAATGATGGAAGTGGACGATACTGTAATTGACACAATTTAAAACTTAGAAAGGGGAGTAAGTATGCCTCAAGGAGCTACAGAAACAAGTACACTCAAAGTGGGCGATCAAGCACCAGATTTTACGTTGAAAGCCCATGGTGACCGAATGGTTACGTTAAGTGAATACAGAGGCTCTAAAAATGTATTTTTATGTTTTTATCCTCTGGATTGGACACCTGTCTGAGGAGCGCAAATGCCTTCATACGAGGATGATTTACCTCGTTTTGAAGACTTTGATACCCAGGTTCTGGGTATAAGTGTTGACAGTGTACATAGTCACGAAGCATGGCAAAAATCACTTGGTGGAATTTCATACCCGTTGTGCGCTGACTTTTATCCTCATGGAGAAGTGTCAGAAAAATATGGTGTCCTACGGAAAAATAAAGACGAACCAGCATATGGAGCGTCTGAACGTGCCCTCTTTATTATTGACAAAGAAGGTATTGTACAGTTTATTGACGTACATCCAATTGATAGACAACCAGACAATGAAGAATTGTTTGATGTTTTACGTAAACTGTAATTCAATGCCTCATTTGTGGAAGGAGGTTTGGTATGGAACTTTCAAGAAAAGCAATTCCTTATACACCAATGGGTAAGCCTTTGCATGAATCAACAATAATGATTGTTTCCACTTCTGGTGTTCACTTGAAAAATCAAGAACCTTACAATACAGAACCATCTGAAGGTGATTCAACATTTCGCGTCATTCCAGGAGATGTAGATGCAAATGATTTAACCGTAACACATGCGGCACCGAAGGAGCATTATAATACTGATGCACCTAAAGAAGATATTAATTGCGTATTCCCAATTGATCGGTTAAGGGAAATGGTTGATGATGGAGATATTGGCGGAGTCGCAGAAAAACATTTAACGATGATGGGCTATTCCATGCGGTTAAATAAAATTAATAAGGAAACGATTCCGGCCCTTGTAAAAGAGGTCGTTCGCTCAAAGGCGGATGCTGTTTTGTTAACAGCTGGCTGACCTCTTTGTCACCGCACTGTAGTTACAGTGCAACGTGGAATTGAGGCACAAGGGATCCCGACAACCCTCATTACATTAGATGTTGAACAGTCAGGGTTGATGAGACCTCCCCGTGCCATACATCCGAAAGGGTTTGAGTTTGGCCATTCCTTAGGAAAGCCAAACGACAAAGAAACACAACGAAAAGTGTTAGAGGCTGCACTTTTCGAATTACCAGAAAGACAAGAACCTGGTAATATTCATGAAGCACATTTTCCAACGTATTAAAAAAGGACAAGCAATTGCTTGTCCTTTTTGTTATGTAAGTATTTAATTATAGTCCCGTCCTTTTCCTGAATCACTAATTTCAATTAATTGATTAGGATACGGGTTAAAATAACTTTGTTCCAAGAGCTTTGTTTCACCAAATCGAATTAACCAGGACTTTAGCAGTGATGTTATTGTACTTAATGGTATCCTCTTTTCACTATATTGTGTGAGATGATCGGCAAAAAAATGCTGTTCCTTATCTATTAACAGATGCTTAAATTTATGAAAAATCATTTTACACACCTTTACATTAGATGTGTAACGGGGTGCTTTTTGAAAGAGTTGTAATAAACCTTGTTCATACTGATGAAAAAGTTGTTCTGTCTGTTCTGTTTGTCGGGCAATAAGTTGTTTTAATTTTTTGTATTGGGTTTGGTTATATGCGATAAATAAATAATGATGTTTATGATGAAAATGTTTTAAACGTTCTACAGAATTTGCTGTTCTTATGCGTCGAAACTCGCTCAATGTAAACAACTTTGTAAAAAAATGTTCTCGTATGATGAAATTTTTTAACCGGCCTTCTTCTTCAACAACAATGGACGGGTATGCATTTAGTATATGGGAAGCAAACAATCCACTCGTTTTTTCAACAACAGGTGATTTTTCAAATTTGGCATACACTTTCGCATCGCGAATCCCGCAAGTAGGGGAACGACCTTTTAAAATAAACCCATCTATATCATTCTTTAAGGACGAAACATATTCCATTGAAAATTTGTTCATCTTCTCAGTTAAATCTTCTCTCGTTGATGGCTGCATTAAACGAGGTTTATAAAAATCTTCTTTCACCAGACGAATTGTCTCCCGTGGTACACCAAGTCCAATTTCTACTTCTGGACAAACGGGCCGGAATGTCACATGGTCTTTTAATTTCGAAATTGTCGAGTCACTTAACATATCTCCGTTATATCGACAAGCGCCGAATTCAAGACATTTACTAACTACTACAACTGGCTTTGTGAAGTCTCCCATCGTATTCCTCCAAAAGGATGTTCTATGTTTCCCCATATTTTCCCCAAAGGAGGAGAAATCATGAACTCGGGGTGGCGGAAGACTATAACTTTTTCGTAATCATTCGTTCCCATACTCTCCAAGGTAATGATTGTTTCAGTTTAATTGCAAATGAAACTCCTCTTCCTATGGGATACCGAAAACTCGGAGCGGGATGGTTTGCTACTTGTACAATTTTGTTTATCACTTCATCAGGGGGAGAAGCATTATCGGCAGTATTTTTGACTCGATTAAATATTGACTTTATCTCTTTTTCATAATGTGAGTCTTTTTGTATTTTGACCGACTCTAATCCCTTTGACCAAATGTTCGTTTTGTAGGATCCAGGCTCGATTAAGACGACATGAATACCTTTTGAACGGAGTTCCAACCGGAGGGATTCACTAAACCCTTCAACCGCAAACTTTGATGCCGCATATGGTGCCATAGCTGGGAAACCAATTTGGCCACTTATACTGCTGATATTAATGATTTTCCCTTGTTTCCGATCTCTCATAGATGGTAAGACAGCTTTCGTTACTTCAATTAATCCGAATACATTTACATCAAATTGTTTACGCCATTTTTCCATTGTGATTTCTTCAGTAAAACCACCTTGTGCAAATCCGGCGTTATTAACTAACACATCAATCGTTCCATATTGTTTCAAAATGTCACCAACAACGGTACGAATATTATTGGAATCAGTAACGTCTAATGGGATAACCTTAATTGATTCACGAACATCCTCCTTAAATGCTGCTTGTAATAATGATTTCTGTTTGGTTATATCACGCATTGTTGCACATACAAAATATCCTTCCTTCGCAAGCGCAATACTTGTAAGTAAACCAAATCCACTAGAAGTACCTGTAATTAGGGCAACACGTTTCTCCTTTATTTTGAATTTCATAGCAATCCTCCAACGAATTTTATAGGTTCATTTTAACATGAAAGAAATCCTTCTTATTTTTCGTTTTTGTTTTAAGACGGGGAAATCAATTTTATATATACAATTCAACAGAAATATATATGGGGAATTATGTTAAAATAGCAATACGTGCAGACTCTACTACAACGAGAAAAATTAATGTAATGTTAGGAGGAACTCCATGATTGAAGCAATTGATCAACAAGTGATGCACAGCTATCCAGGTATGGTAGCTCTCGTGACTGTAACCAGTAAAGAAGAAAATAATATTATGGCAGCAGGATGGCATTCATATATCTCGTATGACCCTCCTATTTATGGAGTTGCGATTGGAAGAGAACGCTATACATATAAATTAATAAAGGAAGCAGGTACATTTGCTATTAATTTCCTTCCGTTTGAAAGGGCCAAATTTATCCAACAGGCTGGAGTCTACTCCGGTATAAATGTAAACAAATTTAAAAAGGGAGAGATGGAGTATTTCAAGGGCGAAGTGACGAATTCTCCTATATTAAAAGATGCCTATATTGCTTATGAATGTGAGACGATAGACCGAAATACATATGGTGACCACGATTGGTTTGTAGGGGGTATCGTACAATTTTATCGAGACAATGAAGTATTTACAGAAGGTGGATTGCCAAACTTTGATAAACTTTCAATACCTTTATACATTGGACATTCTTTGTATACGAGTGTCAATCGAGAAAGTGATTTTGTGTCACGTCAAATAATAGATAAAGATTAACATGTTTTATAAGTCGGGTAACAAATTGGGGGGAGAGAGATGGATACCGCATCAAAAGAAATTCGCTGGAAACAATTATTCGATAATTTTGACAAGGTTTTAATGATTTTAAAAAAATATAATCGTACTACGTTAGATCGTGACATTGAAAGAGCAGGATATATACATTATTTTGAGATGGCAATGGAACATAGTAAAAAAGTTTTACATGCCTACTTAGAAGCGAAAAACATTCATGTAGATACCTATAGAGAAGCTGTGAAGGAAATGACAAAGTTGGGAGTCATAGAAGAACAGCGTCCGTGGTTTAAAGCTCATAATAGACGGAACCTGCCTATGTATATTTATCATGAGAAATTATCAAAAGAATTAGCCCAGGAAGTACATGATCATTATGTGCCGATGTTAAATGAGTTGTATGAAAAGCTAAGGGCGAACTTTTAACGGGATCAATTTTACCTTCAGGCAGTATAGTTTTTCTCGTAGAATCAAACTGATAAAATGGTATTGAAATTCCAACTATGAAAGGACTTTAAACAATGTCAAATATAGAAATACCTGTTTCGGCTTTGAACTTAGCCCCTCTACGTCAAGGACAGCAGCCAAAAGATGCGATAGATGCTATGGTCGATTTAGCTCAATCAGTTGAAAAGATGGGGTATACACGTTACTGGATTGCAGAACACCATAACACTCCAACATTAGTAAGTTCAGCAACAGCCATCTTAATCAAGCATACGTTAGAGCATACAGAACATATTCGGGTAGGTTCAGGCGGAATTATGCTACCAAACCACTCCCCGCTGGTAGTGGCAGAGCAATTCGGTACGATGGCGACGATTTATCCAGACCGTTTAGATCTCGGTCTTGGCCGAGCTCCTGGTACTGATATGGTTACTGCAAGTGCTTTACGAAGAGCGAAGAGTGACTCGGTTCATACATTCCCGGAAGACGTAAAAGCACTTCTTACTTATTTTGGACCTGAAGAAAAACAAAGCTATGTGAAAGCTTTTCCAGGTGTAGGCTTACATGTGCCAATTTATATTCTTGGTTCTTCAACTGAGTCTGCAATCCTTGCTGGTAAGCTCGGACTACCGTATTCATTCGCATCACACTTTGCCCCTACATATATGGCTGATGCAATTGCTTTATATCGTAAGCATTTTCAACCTTCTGAGTATTTAGAGACACCTTATGTAATCATTGGGGCTAATGTCATTGCATGTGAAACGGATGAAGAAGCAGAGCGAGAATTAACAACGATGCAGCAATTTTTCTTAAATGTTGTAAGAGGCTCCAGAACGCCACTAAGCCCACCTGTTGAACATATGGATGAAATATGGAACTATTCGGAAAAAAATATGGTCAATTCAATGACGAGTGTAACGTTTAAAGGAAGTAAAGAGACAGTCAGGCAACAGCTAATTGATTTCCAAAATCAATTTAACGTTGACGAGATTATGGCTGTAACGTATATGTATGAACCTTCTAAACAAAAACGTTCATATGAAATATTCAAAGAAATTGTTGATGGACATTAAAATGGTGAGCACTTTTCCTGAACAGGAAAAGTGCTCATTTTTGTAGAAAGAGTGGAGAGGCGAATTGTATGGGGGGGGAATAGTGCTATGAAAAATCATAAATATACAATTTATCTTCTCTGTTTAACCATTATTGCTTTAGTAATTTCACTAAGCATAGTCTTCTATAGTCATAAAAAACAAATCTCAAATGTAGAAGATACTTTATTTGCAAACGAATTCAGTGATCGGTTAAACAAACTCGAACATTTATCGATGTTATTAGAAACAGTGTCTGTAAACGAAAGGAATGAACAGTTAATTCAGAAGTTAATCACAAAGCGTCAACCCGATTTTACACAAGAATTATCTACCATTTATAAGTCTTCTCTTTTTTACTATTTACGCAATTTTGATGTGGAATTTTACGGTATAGTTAATGCGATAAACGGTAAGCAAAACCCTCTTACAAATGATGAAATCAACAAATTATCAGAAAAAATATTATTGGTTAGGGGGACTATGATGAAATCGATAAAATGGAGTAGAGGTTACGATGGTAATTACTATATAAAATTTGAACTTGATGAAGATCAGTTTCAAGACGTCTTACTCGAACTAAGAGAAATAAAGAACAGTATTAAATAGCCCAACATTTTTATATGTTGGGCTTATGTTTTTATTTATGATAATGCAAATGTTTTTTTCGTTAAGTTAATAGATTGAGGAGAAATTGGCTTTATATTTTTACGATTTGCGATAAATTCTGGTCGAGGTGAAATGTTTGCAAATGGATCTACAAGTTTATTTTCAATACTATTGAATACGAAGAAAACATTACTTCTTGGTAGTGGGGATATATTGCTATTAGAACCGTGCATCGTATTACATTCAAAGAACAAGACAGAACCGGCGGGCCCTGTTGCACTATCAATTTTACCGCCTTTTTCTAGTAACCAATTAATACTATCGTGGTCAGGAACACCTATATTTTGCATTTTTAAAGATTGTTCGAAATGATTTTCTGGTGTTTCTCCTACACATTGAATATAGTATTTATGTGATCCTGGGATTAATAATAACGGCCCGTTATAATCGTGGTTGTCTGTTAAAATAATGCTACAACTAACAGCTCTCATACGAGGCATCCCGTCTTCCATATGCCATGTCTCAAAGTCAGAATGCCAATAAAAATCTTTCCCTTTAAAGCCAGGTTTAAAATTAATACGAGACTGGTTTATGTAAACCTGGCTCCCTAATAATTGTTGGGCGATGTTTACGATTCGCTCATGTGTAGAAAGATTTTGGAAAAATTCATCATTATTGTGTACATCAAAAACGGAACGAATTTCATCACTTTGCGCTTCTTTCACGACATGAGGTTCGTTAACAGATTTGTTTTCATTCATGTTGCGGTCCAATTCTCTTTGTAATACTTCTACTTCTTCTTTTGAAAAGAGGTTGGGTAAAAATAAATAACCATTTTCTTCGTATGATTGAAGTGTGTTTCGATCTAGTGGTCCATCTTTTTCTGTGGAGTTGTGAATTACTGGATCTTTCCTTTCCAAAATTGTAGGTTTACCTTTTACTCGAGAAGGATATACATCTTCCATCATTCATTCACCCCTTTGTTAGAATTGACCAAAATTTTTTGGCAAGTTCAGTATATTGCTTTAGCAACCGTTAAACAACTCTGCCAACAATGAATGTATGGCGATGTAATTGACTGACAGTTCATTACGTAAGTGTAATTTCAACTTATCTAATTTTGCGGCCCATATCTCGTGTAAGCACCCTGAATTGGTTGTCAAAAGGAATACAAACGGGAAAAAGGAGAAAACTTCGATAATGAGTGGTTAGTATACAATTATCGTATATTACCTTATAATAAGGGAAATTATGTCATTGGTATTAACGAAAGAATTTAATTAGAGGAGTTTATATGAGAAATATAATTGTTATGATACCTTTCATTTTCATTTTATTTAGTTGTAATAATGAAAAATTGCTAGAGCCAGACACACCTACAAATGCTTCTACACTAATGAAACACCAAATGAATATTGATCATTACGATGGTTTTAAAGCATTATTTTATGAGCAAGAGGTCAGTATCTCAAACATTACTTTTAAAGAGTTACAGAACATAACGACAACAGGTACAAGATATCAAACATTTGAACTATTAACTTTCGATAATGGAGAAATGCTTTTAATAGAATTTGTCCGCAACTTAGAGGATAATGAAGAATATCAAATTGTTAACGTGAAAAAGGTGCCGGACGAAATGAAGGAATTATTTACACCGTAATTATTGGAGTACTATAATGCACTCACCGCTGAACCTCCTTTTGTATCTTGAATATTATAGGCAAAAGGAGGAGATTTTTTATGTTAGATTTTCCATCACAGCTCTTTTATACGGTTAGACAAGGAGACACTATCTATCAAATCGCCAAAAAATGGGAACTTCCTATTGAAACCATTATTGCTTCTAACAATTTAATTCCACCGTATACGATCTACGTTGGTCAACAACTCGCCATTCCCCCTGGTGTTACATTATACCGAGTCAAACCTGGTGATTCTATTTTCCGAATCGCGCATTTCTATGGAATCCCCACCTCAACCATTATTGAAGTAAACAATCTCCAATACCCATTTACAATTTATCCTGAGCAACTGTTATATATACCACCTGGTGTTTCGTATTACGTCGTTCAACGAGGCGACACTTTGTATGAAATAGCAAAAAGATTCAATGTTATAACAACTGGTCAAATAAGACCTGAACTGATACAACAAATAAATCAAATTCCGTCAAACACAATTTTTCCTGGCATGAGGCTTACTATCCCACATGTACCCCCAGGTGATGATGAGGGAGTGATTGCATATACAACGAACCGAACTGGGCATTATGACATTTGGAGTTATAAACCGCGAAATGGACGACATAAACAACTTACAAAAGGATTAGGAGATTCATTCTCAGTACCTTATTGGTCTCCCGACAGTCAAAAAATTGCCTTTGTTGGGAAACATTATATATCGTATATCTTGGATTACGTAACACGAAATGTAGCTAAGTGACTAAGGGTGAAGTGCATACGTTAGACTGGTCTCCTGATAATCAACATGTAGCTTATACGAAACAAAATCAAATTGTGATATATAATACGGCAACACATAAAGTATTAACAATTCATCAAAGGGTGCCTCGAAATGTTCAATGGTTTCCAAATGGTACACAACTACTGTATGAAGCTCCAGATGAAAGGGGATTAAGTCAATTATTTCGTATCAATATAAACGGTTCAGGAAAACAACAAATTACGAATAATCAACAAGGACCACTAAATCACGTGCGACTCTCTCCTGATGGTCGGTATGTCTTATATACAACGCCAGGATCCAAACAATTGATCTCTGGACAAATCAGTTATTCGAAATACCCGGAGGGCCTCTTGTGAAAAATTATTACCCAGAATGGTCCCCCGATTCATTAAATATTGCTTACAGTGCGACAGCATTTCCAGATCGTGGGTACTTTTCCCTCATTCGAATTTCAAAAAGAAACGGAGAGCATGACCGTACGTTGTCTATTTCTGATTGTTTTGCAACACCTGTTTCATGGTCAACTGATAGCAAAAAAATTGTTTATATATCCGGTTGTAAAGGTCAACCCTACCTATGGTAGTGAAGTATGGTATATAGATGTAGATCACCCGGCACCTAAACAATTAATAAGAGGAGGTCGTATTACATCATTACAATGGTCGCCCACTCCTCAAGCTTAAAAGACCCAGACACATTTAAACTGCACCTCGAACATCTTTAAATTGTAAAGCACATGTGGTCACACACATCTAGAATAGACTGTTACACGATATCCATCTTTCCCTTTTTCTTTCCATCTTAATTTGAAGAGATGGGATTTTTTTATTGTAAAAATCAAAAGTTTGGGGATGTTAACAAAAAAGGGAAGGTGGCTTACATGTATCCATTTACGCATTATAAATTGAATGAAACGGAAAATGGTGTGGAAGTTATTTTATACTTAGATGATAACATGACAGAATTTGCAGATGAGCTCGGTTCACAATCAGAAGAAGGTAAACAAAAGCTTGAAAACCAAGCGATTGGTTATATTAGAAACATGTTACCTTCAATTAAAGTTTCCACAGTGAAAATTATGGCTGGAGCGATGTTAGTTTCATCACTGGGATTTGGTGCAATTGCTCCTAATACTGCTTCTGCTGCAGAAGTGAAAACGACTCAACAACATACTGTCTCAACTGGTGATACGCTATATAGTTTAGCTAATAAATATGATACAACCGTTGATGCGATTAAAAAGACGAACAATATGAACTCAGACTTTCTACGTGCGGGAGAAACGTTAGCCATTCCATCAGGAACAACACCTGCTCCAACCGAAACGACAACGACTCACCAAGTTACACAGGGAGATACGTTGTTTAGTCTGGCACAAAAGCATAATACAACTGTGGACGCGATTAAAAAAGCGAACAATATGAACTCAGACTTTTTGCGAGTGGGCCAAACGCTAACCATTCCATCAGGAACAACATCTGCCCCAACCGAAACGACAACGACTCATCAAGTCGTACAAGGAGATACATTATTTAGTCTAGCTCAAAAACATAATACAACTGTGGACGCGATTAAAGAGGCTAACAATATGAATTCAAACTTATTATCAGTAGGTCAAACATTAACGATTCCTTCTGCAACAACATCTGCTCCAACCCAAACGACAACGACTCATCAAGTCGTACAAGGAGATACATTATTTAGTCTAGCACAAAAGCATAATACAACTGTGGACGCGATTAAAAAGGTGAACAATATGAGTTCAAATTTTTTGCGGGTCGGCCAAACGCTAACCATTCCATCTGGGACAAGCTCAACACCTACTACCTCACCTGCTCCGGCAACCGAACAAACAACAGATTTAAGTCAAGAGGATATAGAGTGGTTGGCGAAAATGATTTATAGTGAAGCTAGAGGCGAATCGTTAGAGGGGCAAATAGCAGTTGGGGCTGTTATTATGAATCGAGTTGAAAGCCCGTTATTTCCAAACACCGTCAAAGAAGTACTATTTGAACAAAGTAACGGTGTTTATCAATTTACACCTGCCAAAACGGGTTCTATCAATACAGCGAATCCTAATGGCCAAAATATGGAGGCTGCTATGAGGGCAGCGAACGGTGAAGATCCAACAAATGGGTCGTTATATTTTTACAATCCTGATAAAACAAACAGTCAATGGTTGAAGAGCCGAACGGTATCTACTGTTATCGGAAACCATACGTTCGCTTTTTAGATGCAAAATCCGCTGAACGATTTGTTCAGCGGATTTTTTGTATTTATACATTTTTTCCATTTAAAGGATATTAAAGACCGAATATCGAATCAGAATATATTGCCTTAAAAGGAGAGTAAGGAATATGATTTCGATATACCAATTAAAACCATCCTTTCAAAAAATACTACGCCCTCTAACGAATAAACTTGCCACGAACGGAATGACCGCTAATCAAGTTACGTTATTTACAATGATAATGTCAATCATAACGGGGTTATTGCTCTACTTATTCAACGAACATATTTGGATTTATTTTTATATCCCAATATTTTTGTTCATTCGGATGGCATTGAATGCGATAGATGGTATGTTAGCAAAAGAACATAACATGAAATCACCATTAGGAAATATGCTAAACGAACTTGGGGATGTTATTTCTGATAGTGCCATTTACTTAGCTTTTATAGTAGTAACGGGTTTCCAACCTTTTGTCATCGTGCTCGTTGTTCTCGCTTCTATCATTAGCGAAATGGCTGGAGTTTTAGGAAAATCAATCGGCGCATCAAGACGATACGACGGGCCTATGGGGAAAAGTGATCGGGCATTTATATTTTCCGTCATATCTCTTTTACTAGGATTGCAAGTTCCGATATTCCCTTTTGTGAATTATGTATTGTTAATTGTAGCATCTCTTATTCTACTTAATACATATATACGTGTGAAACATGCAGTTGCGGAGGTTACAAACCTATGACAATTATCCCTGGTGGAATTTTACTAGTGCTCATTTTTATATTTTCATTATTAATTACTGGTCATATAATTGTTTATTTGTTAAGAAAGAAGATACCTTCTAAAGACTATCACGAGTTAATATTACGCATTCAATCATGGTGGTATATTTTTTTAGGTTTCTTCATTTTTATCGTACTCAATAAAACATTAGCCATTATTACACTTGCCTTTTTAAGCTTTTTAGCGTTAAAAGAATATCTCTCTCTTATTCCAACAAGACGTGCAGATCGTAGAGTGCTATTTTTCGCCTATTTAGCAATACCAGTTCATTACTATTGGATTGGTACCGAATGGTACGGAATGTTCATTATTTTTATTCCTGTATATGTGTTTTTATTCATTCATATTTTAATGATACTCATTGGGGAAACGAAGGGGTTCTTAAAAGCGGCAGGAACTTTGCATTGGGGACTTATGATAACCGTATTTGGTTTTAGTCATTTAGCGTATTTTATTGTAATGCCGAATAATCCGAGTTTACCTTCTAGTAACATTGGGCTTGTACTATTTATCGTATTGTTGACCCAATTAAATGATGTGTTCCAATATGTGTGGGGGAAAGTGTTAGGTAAACGTAAAATTATTCCGAGCGTCAGCCCAAATAAAACAGTAGAAGGCTTTGTCGGAGGAGTTGCTACTACAACGATTTTATCCGTATTATTAGCACCTTGGTTAACTCCGATGAACATAGCTATGTCAATCATAGCCGGGATTATCATAGGAATTGGAGGATTTGTTGGGGATTTAACAATTTCAGCTTTTAAACGGGATCTTCGTGTAAAAGATACCGGTCATACGATCCCCGGGCACGGTGGCATTTTAGATCGGATTGACAGTTTAACTTTTACTGTTCCTGTCTTTTTCCACTTTATTCGCTATTTTTATTTTTAAAGGGGAATAACGATGTTACAAAAACTATTTTTCTTATTCATTATACGCCCAATTCTACTGATTATTTTAGGCATGAATGTTCGTCATAAGGAAAGATTGCCTAAAAATGGTCCCGCTATATTAGTCGCTAATCATAATAGTCACTTAGATACACTAGTGTTAATGAGTTTATATCCGTTACGAGATGTAAAAATGATTCGACCAGTTGCAGCAGCTGATTACTTCTTAAAAAATAAATGGATCTCTTGGTTTTCACGAACAATTATCCGTATTATCCCAATTGCAAGAAGAGGAACAAAAACACAGGACCCATTCAAAGAATTAAACGAATCGATTCAAAACAATGAGATTCTTATCTTTTTTCCTGAGGGATCCAGAGGAGAAGCAGAGCGGTTTGAAAAATTCAAAAGTGGTATTGCCCATTTAAGCGCGAAACACCCTACAGTACCAATTTATCCAATTTTCATGTACGGCTTAGGGAAATCATTACCGAAAGGCGATCCAATACTAGTTCCGTTTTTTTTAGATATATTTATTGGAGAGGCAGTTTTTTGGAATGGTAACAAAGATCAATTTTTAAAAAGGTTACATGATGACATTCAAGCTTTAAGAGATGAGGGGAGAATTGTTGAATGGGAGTGATGATTACAGGGTTTCTTTGGGGCTTTTCAGAAGCAACGCTATTTTTTATTATCCCTGATGTACTCATCACTCTCATTGCATTGAAAAGTTTTACTAAGTCTCTAAAACTATCTATCCTCGTCACAATCGGTGCTGTTATTGGAGGTAGTATCATGTATATAACCGGAGTAGAACATTCTGGTCGATTATTAGAGGTATTAGAAACCGTACCAGCAGTAGATGTTCAAATGATACATAATGTTCAAAGGGATACGGAAGATAACGGTTTATTGGATATGTTGCTGGGTCCGACGAAAGGAATCCCTTACAAGTTATTTGCAGCACAGGCATATCATGCAGGGGTCCCTTATTATTTATTTTTTCTAGTGAGTATTCCTGCAAGAATTGGCCGGTTTATGATCACTGCATTTATCGCGTCGTTTTTCGCTAACTTCATATTTAAATCGGTTCCATACAAAATAAAGGTTAGTGTATGGTCACTAACCTGGATTATAATTTACGCCATTTATTTTGCAAAGTTTGGATTTTAGTCATTATATTGTTTTATTCCAATGATTCAAAGTGTTTTCAATCTTCCTGACATAGTTTTGTGTCTCTTGAAAGGGAGGGATACCACTATACTTATCTACATTACCCGGTCCAGCATTGTAGGCAGCCAACGCTAATTTTACATTCCCATTATAACGGTCAAGCATTTGACGAAGATACTTCACGCCACCATCAATATTCTCCTTCGGATTATAAGGATTGTTTACTCCTAACCCTTTAGCTGTTTTTGGCATCAATTGCATTAGTCCGATTGCACCTGCGTGACTAACGACTGTTGATTTGAAATTAGATTCATGTTTCATAACGGCGGTAATTAAGGTTGGATCAACTCCATACTTTTGCGAGGCTTGTTGAATATAACCTTTTAGTTCTTTTGTTAATCCACTTGTCCCTTCTTGAGGGGCATTGTAAGACTGCAGTTTTTTGGATATTGGTACATACTTTTTAGTCAAAGTATAGCTATCAGTGGAAAGAGGTTTGTCGAAGCTGTTCATCGCATTGTATAGCGATTGATAAATTGATGATGAATAATGATGGTTGTTACTTTGTAACAGAATGGTTGTAAGCATTGAGTTAAATTTTGAATCATTTGGCGAATGTTTTCGATTTAACGATGGCCGATAATTGTTTATATGGAATAGTTGATTGAGAAGCTCTGCTCTCATTTTATACTCTGCTCCTTTTTATTAATCTATAAATATAATATCAAAACGGTAGATAAAGTCATTGGAAAAGATTGGTAAAGTTGATTTCTCCACTGTTACAGTGTACTATTCATGTAGTACACTATTTCTTTTGAAATTGGAGGTTTTTATCTTTGTATGCGTGGTTACAGTTAACGAAAAAAGAATTTCGACTAGGTTTACCAGCTCTATTAGTCCCGATTGTTATCTTTGTGTTTGCTTCAATAGTATCCTTTCTTATTGCAGAACAAAATGGATTTGGATGGGAAGGTGTATTTGGAGCGGCAATGTTTGTAGTAGGGCTGCAATTTTTTTACTTAGTTTACTATTTGCTTTATAGCTTACATTCAGAAAAGAAGAAGTTACATTTATGGCTACACAACCCTCTACCTAGTTATTTACTTTTATTAGCAAAAGTTGTAGCCGGATTAGTTTCGATGCTTATTACGTTATTGGTAACAGGGATAACCTTAATAGTATCGTTAAACCTTTCTAATGTAATGAACGACTACATTGAAAGGATTGGGCTAACTAAAGTCGTTTTTTTCCTAGGTAGTCATTTAATCTTAATTGCGTTAAGTTTAGCTGTATTGTTTTTATTCTTTTGGATGATTTACCTACTATATACACGTTTCTTCGGAACATTTTTAAGTTTCGTGTTTACATTCATCACATTTATTTTATTAGCAACTGTTTATGATTGGGTTACAAGTTCAGAATTATATGACATATTAACGAAATGGGGGGCAATACAAGTCAATATGTTAAAGGGATTCTCCGTTACCATTAATGATAACGGGAGCAATGTTATAGCCGAACCTGCGAATTTACATTTATATATTGGGTCTTATGTGTTTGAGACAGTACTAGCATTAATCCTTTTCTTCATCACTAGTTGGTTATTAGATAAAAGAATAGAGGTGTAACGGAGATGATGAATCATTTTCACTCTTCACAACCGATCTATTTGCAACTTGCCGACCGGATCATTAAAGAGATTATTCGTGGGGATTTAATCCCTAGTGATAAGCTTCCATCAGTTAGAGAAATGAGTATGCAAGCAGGTATTAATGCTAATACAGTACAACGAACTTACCGAGAACTTGAAAGAATAAAAATCATTGAGACAAGACGGGGACAAGGTTCATTTGTTACGGATAATCATGAAGTTTTACAATCCATCCGCTCACAGAAAAAACATGAAGAGATTGAAAAGTTCGTAAAGGAAATGCAGGCAATGGGGTATTCCAACTTGGAAATTAAGGGTGGATTAAGTGATTATTTGCAATCCGATAATGGAGGTGGAGAGATTTATGATTAAACTTGATCAAGTAACAAAAAAATTTATGAGAAAGACGGCATTACTTGATGTAGATTTACATTTAACGAAGGGGAAAATTATTGGCCTAGTTGGTGAAAACGGAAGTGGAAAGTCCACTACTTTGAAGCTAATTGCAGGACTTAATCATCCGACAAAAGGGTCAGTAACAGTTGGCGGAAAAACCGTGAATCGCCAAATTGCATCCCATGTTTCTTACTTGTCAGAATTAGATCAATATTACGGATTTTATGATGTAGGGAAAACTATTGATTTTTACTGTACACAATTTCCTGATTTTAATTATGAGAAAGCTGAGGAAATTCGTACATTTATGAATTTGGACCGAAGTGCAAAGTTAAAACATTTGTCAAAAGGGAATCGCGGACGATTGAAAATTGTGCTCACTCTTGCCCGAGAGGCCCCCGTTATTTTAATGGATGAACCCCTCTCTGGACTAGATCCGTTAGTCCGTGAATCTATAGTTAAAGGGTTAATATCCTTTATTAACTTAGAAAAACAGTTAGTCCTTATTACAACACATGAAATTAAGGAGTTAGAAAATATATTAGACGAAGTCATCGCAATAAAAGATGGTAAAATTATCGGTCACCAAAATGTTGAGCAGATTCGAGAAGAGGATAACATCGGAATAGTAGAGTGGATGAAGCGTTTATACTATTAATAAAAATGCGATTTGACAATTGTGTCATTCTTACATTGCCAATGAAAAAGGTGGGGAAAAATGGATCGAAGATTGTTTACAAAAGGGTTGTATTATCACCAGAAGAAACCGATGAATACTATGACAGTGAAACTAAGCATGACAAATAACGCTCTTACATTATTTCTAGAGCTCATTAGTTTAAAAAGGAATCTTATATAGAAGAACCGCTTCATGTGAAACGGTTCCCCTCATATTAATAGTTATTTACTCTTCTGTGCATCACTATTCGAAAAACCATCAACTTCAAAGATGTAAACACCACCTGCTTCGGAATCACCGGACCCTGCTGGTGCAAAGCTGTTTCCGAAAATATAACCTTTATATGGGTATGCTGACCAAAAGTTCGCTCCCGATGGGTCATAGAAAGCTATTTCTGATGGATTTATTGGATCAGAAAAGTCAACGACACGTACCCCTTCCTCATACCAAGAACCAGCAACCCAATCGCGGTCTGGAAATGTTCCGTAAAAGTGTGAAGTACAGAAATTAGCGTCTACATCTGTTGTAGGTGGCGACCAGTAACTCAACAACTGAGGATTCGTTGGGTCTGATATATCATAAAACCATAGTGCACCTGTAGGGGCTCCTTCAACTGTACACGCTGTAGGACCTCCAGCTGCACCGGCAAATTCATCATTAATGATTAAAATATTTCCTTCACTGTTGCTGTATGCGCCGTGGTGGATATTTATGGCAGGGTTATGGATAATCGAAATAATTACTGGATGATTTCTGTCTGATATATCCCATATTTGTGTTTCGGTAATTCCTCCACAAAAAGCCAAATCACGATCCAAGTCAAACCCTATATCGTGACAGCCTGGTGACGTGGGTAAAAGGGTCGTTCGATTTTCCATGTCCTCATATTCCGGTGAATTATCGACATCAGGAAACTCTAAAAACTTTACCGTCGGATTTTCAGGGTCGTTAATATCCACAATGGAAACACCATCTACGTCTGTAGCATCCAACAAGTTATACGAAGAAACATAAACTAATCCGCTATCTCCAGCGACGGAAAGGTTATGTGCGCCATGAATTGTTTCAGCGAAACCAACTGATGTTGGATTGTTTCGATTAGTAATATCAATGATTCTGACTCCTTCCTCACCTTCACCAGGACTACAACCTTGATTATCACTACTACTATCATGTGATTGCACTACATAATTTCCCCAAATATCAACATCTGAATGCCAGGATTCACATCCTAATGTCGATATTAATTTCGGATTTTCAGGATTAGAAATGTTATATAACCTAATGCCGCTATATTCACTTGCTCGATCATCCCAAGCACCAGAGCCGGCTACCATTAAGTTCCCTTGAAAGGCTAAATCTGTTCCGTATTCAAAAACGGATCGGCCTACTAAGTCCATATTGTTACTATGTAAATCATCGCTATGACTACCATTAATCATCGTCGGAAACAGTAGGATAAACATAAAACTAATCAAAGAAAACGATAACCATTTTTTTCTTTTTTTCATAACTCCCCACCTTTAATTTTTTGTTATATAAATTATCTGAAATTTTCGCTCAATTATCAATTCATCAAAAGTAATATAAAATGTAAAACGAAAGTATTAGGTGGGATTGTTACTCACATCATACCAATAGTGATAATACCTTGGGTGGGTAATTTCTTCTAATTATAATGAGTAACCATTGGAATGGTGCATATAAAAGTATGCAGAAACAACGATTACATGAACGAGGATTGAAGATTACTAAAACTCCCTTATTCGGAAATACTTAACTACTTTCAACTTTTTGTAAAATTACTTGAATAACAAAGATAAATAATGAGCTGTATAGGGCACAATGTTACGAATTGTGTTTTTATTTTGCACAATTTTTCGTTAAGAAATTACAGAAAGAGACCTGCTTTGGAAAGTTTTTTTCAGTGTTACATTTCTTTTTCCACACACATTATGACTAAGAAAAAGAAACAAAAACATCAAAAAAGAGGGGGGAGTTTTCATTACATGAAAAAAATTTATTTATCCGTAACTGCAAGTACTGTATTATTAACAGCTTGTGCTCCACAACAAGGCGCCAACCCTCAAGAACAGCAAAATACCAACAATATGAATAATCAAACAGAGATAAATGAACAAATTAACGTTCAACAAACGCGTCAAAACGGAAAAAACGACGTTACTAACATTGAAGCAGATGAATATTTCCTAGAGGATATTCGTGCCCAGTATGACCAAAATCAAGATAATGATAACTTGAAGATGATAATTGATGGGATTCATGTAAATACCGACCCTCCTGCGTTTATTGAAGGAGATGAAGTCTATATTCCATTAACTAGCGTTTCAACCCACTTTGAAGCAGGGGTTATTTATAATGATCATTCCAAGACAATTGGAATACACCGTGGCGAAACGGATATTGACATTGCAATAGAAGAAAATACTGCATCTATAAATGGTGAACAAGTGAAAGCACCAGAAATTATTACTCAAGAAGAAAATGTATTTGTACCTGTTTGTTTTATAGCAGAAGCATTAGGATATAAAGTTGAAAAAAATATTGAAGCAGACGAAGTACAGATTGAAACACATGAACCTGATACTGTAACGTTCGGATTTGATGTAGTTGATCAACACTTCAGTCAAGAAGCTATTCCTGTACAATCATCATATCAACAAACGTATACAGTACAGGCTGGAGACAGTTTATCGGTAATTGCAAAACGATTTAATACAACAGTTGAGCAATTAAGAAATTTAAACAACCTACAAAGTGACGTAATCCGTGTAGGCCAAACATTGGTCATTTCGAATAGACCTAATTCCTATACGGTTTCTTCAGGGGACACTCTTTTCAGTATAGCTAGAAAATTTGATATGACCGTTGATGAAATTAAGCGGTTAAACAACTTACCATCGAATACGATTAAAATAGGTCAAACTTTAACGTTAACCCCACCACAACAATATATTATACAATCTGGTGATAGCCTGTCGGTAATTGCAAAACGATTCAATACGACCGTGGAAGAATTAAGGAGATTAAATAATTTAACAAGCGATACTATCCGTGTCGGACAAACTCTTACGATTTCCGGAAATGCGGGGGAAACAAATAACCAAACGAACAATACTAATACGACCCAGCCTCAAAATTCTTACACTGTAGAAGCTGGTGATACTTTATCAGCTATAGCAAAACGATTCAATACAACAGTCGATGAAATAAAAAGGCTTAATAATCTTACGAGTGATATTATTCGTGTTGGGCAAACCCTAACGATTTCAGGACAGAAACAACAAGAAACGAACATTCAAAATGAACAAAAGACGTACACTGTTCAATCTGGTGATAACTTAACTGTCATTGCTAAACGTTTCAATACGACCGTTGATCAATTAAAACGAATAAATAATTTAACAAGTGATTTTTTGCGGGTCGGCCAAACCCTTATTGTTTCTGGTGATGCCGGCACAACACCACAAAATGAACAACCACAGCAACAAGAATCGCAACCTAAAACAACTCAACAAGGAGTTACAGTTAGTTATAAAACCCATACGGTTCAATCAGGAGACAACTTATGGAACTTAAGTGTCAAATATGGAATTCCTATGTTGGAGCTGGCGAAAGAAAATAACCTATCCATTAACAGTTCCCTGTCAATTGGTCAAAAACTCAGGATTCCCGTTTATAATGTTCCTGTTAAGTCAACTGTGAGTTCAAGACATGGGGAATTGTTAGACTGGTGGACTGAAGGAAGGTATGTTTTCCCTATCGGGAAAGAAGCAACGATTACTGATTTCCAAACAGGAAGAACGTTCAAAGTAAAGCATACAATGGGTGGTAACCATGCAGATGCAGAGCCGCTAACTTCTACAGATACACAAAGAATGAAGGAAATCTGGGGAGGAAGTTTCAGTTGGACACCCCGGGCTATTGTGATCTCTGTTGATGGTAGACGGTTAGCAGCAGCGATGCATTCATTCCCGCATAGCACGTGGGATATTAAAAATAACAATTATGACGGGCATTTTTGTATTCACTTTCAAAATAGTACGAGACATAAAGATGGTCTGGTTCAAGACAGTATGCAAAGGCAAGTCAGAATTGCAGCAGGTGTTAACTAAATCATATTAAATAGCTAAATAGGGGTGGATTAATATTCCATCCCTATGTACATTACATATAACATGAAACAAATAACTTCGGCGTTCACTTCTCATATATGGTATATTTAGTCTAATTGTGATTTGAAAGGATGTAAGGAATGAAAAAAGCTGTAGTATTAGCTGAAAAACCTTCAGTTGCTCGTGATATTGCTCGAGTATTGAATTGTCATAAAAAGGGTAATGGTTTCATGGAAGGCGAGAAATATATCGTGACTTGGGCATTAGGGCATTTAGTTACCCTTGCAGACCCGGAGATATATGATGACAAATATAAATCATGGAGACTTGAGGAGCTACCCATGCTGCCGAAAGAATTGAAGCTCGTTGTCATTAAAAAAACGAGTAAACAATTCCATACCGTAAAGAAGCAACTGCACCGAGCGGATGTTAAAGAAATTATAGTTGCTACAGATAGTGGCCGTGAAGGCCAATTAGTTGCAGAATGGATACTTGAAAAAGCGAAAATTCAAAAACCAACTAAGCGCTTATGGATTTCTTCAGTTACGGATAAAGCGATTAAACAAGGATTTCAAAAGTTAAAAAATAATAATGAGTATAAACCGTTATTCGATGCTGCAGTTGCCAGATCTGAAGCAGATTGGTATGTAGGACTAAATGCAACACGTGCATTAACGACAAAATACAATGCACAACTTTCCAGCGGACGAGTCCAAACTCCCACATTAGCGATGATTGCAACCCGTGAAGAAGAAATCAAAGCCTTTACACCGAAAACATATTACGGTTTAGAGGCAAAAAGCAACGAAGTTTCTTTTACTTGGCACGATGAGAACAATAATGCACGCACGTTTTCTAAGGATAAAGTAGAGAAGATAAAAAACACAATAGAGGGAAAATACGGAAAGATTATTCATATAGACAGAGTTGCAAAGCAAAAGTATGCACCCCAGTTATATGATCTTACCGAATTACAAAGAGATGCTAACCGTTTATTTGGTTTTTCCGGTAAACAAACGTTGTCAATAATGCAAAAGTTATATGAGCACCACAAGGTACTCACATATCCTCGCACTGATTCACGAGTCATATCGAGCGATATTGTACCAACATTAAGAGAACGTGTAAAAGCTTGTGGCGTTGAGCACTACGCAAAAGTAGCCAAAAAAGTATTACAGCGAAAAGAATGGAAATTACCAAAATCAGTCGTTGATAATGCAAAAGTTACAGACCATCATGCGATTATCCCAACAGAGCAGTCGGTCTTCTTAAAAGATTTAAATGATAAAGAGCGCAAAGTTTATGATTTAGTTGTCAAACGATTCTTGGCTGTATTATCAGAACCATATCAGTATGATAAAACAACTATTCAATTAAGTATTGGTAAGGAATTATTTTCTGCTACGGGCATAATGGTCAGACAATTAGGTTGGAAAGAAATTTATGGAGAAACGTCTTCCGATCAGAGTAATTCTAGTTTCCGGGAATTCCAGGAGGGAGAAGAGATAAAGGAACTTCGTATCCTGATAACCAGTGGAGAAACGAAGCCATCTTCAAGGTTTACTGAAGGGGAATTGCTTCAGGCAATGGAGAGTCCGTCTCGTTTTATGAATCATAGTGAGAAACATTTAGCCGGAACCTTAAATAAATCAGGCGGAATTGGGACCGTTGCAACAAGAGCTGATATTATAGAGAAGCTCTTCCAAAGTTCCTATGTGGAGAAGAAAGGTAAATATATATATATAACATCAAAAGGTAAACAGCTTTTGGATTTAGTCCCAGAGGACCTTCAATCACCTGCATTAACGGCAGTGTGGGAACAAAAGTTAAACCAAATAGCAGAAGGTAAGTTAAGCAGAAACGATTTTATTACTGAAATTAAAGATTATACAAAAGAAATTGTAAAAGAAATCAAAAATAATCAAGCAAAGTTTAAACATGATAATATAACTGGCACAAAATGCCCCGGCTGTGGGAAATTAATGTTAGAGGTGAACAACAAAAATGGCAAAATGCTTGTTTGTCAAGATCGTTCATGCGGTCATAAGAAAAACATCGCCAAAAAAACGAACGCTCGTTGCCCTAACTGCCATAAGCGACTAGAACTTCGCGGAGAAGGAGAAGGGCAAACATTTACTTGTAAGTGTGGTCACCGTGAGAAATTGTCTGCTTTTAATAAACGGAAACAGCGGGAGAAACAGCAAAAGGTTTCAAAGAAAGATGTGAACAAATATTTAAAGAAACAGGATGATGGATTTTCCAATAATGCTTTAGCTGAAGCTTTATCGAAATTTAAAACAAAGGAATAATCACGTGAGAGTGAATCAAATCGATTCACTCTTTTTTATTGAGTAAGTACAGCTAAAGTAGTAGGACTAATTTCCATTTTGAGGGAATTCCTAGTTAAATTGGTAGACTGTTACGCCGAAAAAACAAGCCTATTCGCTCATTTTTCTGAATTTTTAAACATTGTTGAACGAAATATTTTATAATTTGAATGTGGTTTACAATATTAAAGGAGGAGATGGAATGGCCTTACTTCACAAAAGAATAGGTGTCGGAGCTATTATTGCTGTGGCTTTATTGTTTGCAGCAATGGCTTTTAGCTATCAAAACTCTAATGCTTCCGTTTTAGGTGATACTGACAAATTGTCAGACAAGCTAGTGCAAACGTTAGAATCTGATGACGGTACACTTTATTACGATGTATTAATCGTGTTTGACGAACGTGGAAGTTCTAGTCAACTAGATGGGTATAACCGTGATTATCATGTGTATAATAATTTTCCAATTGCTCGAGTCTTATTAAATAAAGACGAAATCGCAGAAGTATCTCAATGGAACGAAGTACGATTTATTGAGCCGAACCAAAGCATGAAGTTAAATAATGCTGAAGGACGAGAAATGACGAATGCAGAAGAAGTTCAAGAAGCATTAGGATATACTGGTCAAGGCGTGGAGGTAGCGATTATAGATACTGGACTTGATGGCTTACACCCTGATGTTCAACATAACCAGTATAGAAACTGGCAAGTAGGCGGAACAATCTTTTTACGCGACGGCTTATACGCTAGTACTACTCCTGATAACACAGATTTAGAAACGATTGTATTTGATGCTGAAGCAGAAGCTGGTGTGCCAGTTAACAATGATGAGTATGGTCACGGTACTCATGTATACGGTACGATTGCCGGAAATGGTGAGGCATCTGATGGTGAACTTCGTGGTATGGCACCAGAGGCAACAGTTCATAGTTACAGTACATCAACAGGACTTTTCTTAGTGTATACCGTTGAAGCTTATGATCACATTATTGATCTGGTGAAAAATGGCGAAGCTGACATTCGTCTCATTTCTAACAGTTGGGGGTCTAGTGGTTGTGATTTTAACCCTGATAACGTGACGAATGAAGTAACAAAAACGGCATTTGATCTAGGAATTTTAAGTGTATTTGCGTATGGTAATGATGGTTCAGCAAGTAACACATGTAATCCATACACTACTGCACCTTATGTTCTAGGAATCGGTGCGACAGATAAAACGTATTCGTTAACTGGATTTTCTTCTCGTGGTAAAGAAGATGGAAATTTTGATCGTGAAGCTGCTTTAAGTAATTTTAAGGAATACTTAGCTGCTACAGATGAAGAGCAGGCAAATTGGAATTTCACTGAAAAACCAATTGCATTACACCGCCCTTCTGTTGTAGCACCAGGGGCAGATATTGTCTCTACACAAAACCCAGCTCATCCAATGACTACAAGTGGAACGTACTATGGTTCAGCTAGTGGTACATCGATGGCAACACCAATGGTAACTGGTGTTTTAGCGTTAATCATCGATGCTTATGAACAGAATAATGATGGACGCTTATCGCCAACAGACCTTATTCGTCTAGTTGAGGTAACGGCAAATACAGAGGTAATGAATGGGTATCAAGAATTTGAAGCAGGAGCAGGATTCATTGATGCAAAGGCAGCAGTTGAACGTGCGGTTAATAATGATATTCCAACAGAAGTAACGGATGAACATTTAGTCAAGTTTGAAATGCCTGAAAACGTGGTTGTTAAAAGCAAGCCATATGAAGGTACTGTTTTAATTAATTCTTGGCAGACAAACGAAGGATATGAGACACATACATTCAAAGTTGAAGAAGGTGCCCTAAAAGCATACGCTGATATTACCTGGGCAAATGACCTGGAAAATGTTTATATATCCCTTTATGGACCAGGTGGAGATGTCACAGATGTTAATGCAGCCGACGCCCAATCTGCTGGTCTATTAGATACTAGTTCTGAACGTTTTGTGGAAGTATTGTTCCCAGAACCAGGAACATGGACCGTACGTATAGATGGTCGTAACAATACGATTACGGATTACAACGGAAAATGGGAAGTCACATACCCAGAAGTAGTAAATCATGCACCTGAAGCAACACTTGATGTAACACCTGAAAAAGTATCAGGCAATGAAGATATTAATGTTGCTGCAAAAGTTCTAGATAAACAAGGTGTAGAGGACGTAGCAGAAGTAAACTTGACAGTTGAGTCTTCGAACGGAAAATTATTATATCAGTTTACAAAAGATGACTTCACTGCAGTGGATGGTCAATTACAACTTGAAGCATCTGACCTTAAGTTAACAGGAAAAGCACCATGGATCTTAAAATTACGAGCTACAGACGTAGCAGGTGAACAGGTTTACAAGCAGGCATTAGTAGGAAGAAAATAACTGTTAAAAAAATAATTCATATTGATAGTAAAAAACTCCCCATCTGTCCTATGACATATATGGGGAGTTTTTTATTGAAGGATAGATGAGAAAGGCATTTGTTGTTTAAATGTAAAATGAAAATGATAGAGGGAATTTTGATGTGAATTACTCGATTCCGTTCTCACTTAGAGAAGGGAATTTTTTTGATAAGATTTTCTAATATTGGTTATAAGTTTTTTTAGATGTCAGTATTAGAATGAAAATTGCCGGAAGTAACCAAGTCATGAGATGGTTACAACAACAGAAAATTGATATCGCTATAACTGGCGAAATCGAAAAAAAACGACAAAATTTTTTCAAGTCCAATTGTTGAAGATGAGTTAATGCTCATAACCCCTGCTGAAGGAAAGTGGGAGTGCCGAACCTTTGCTGAATTGTTAAACAATGAATGGATTATAAGAGAGGAAGATTCTATACACGTTGTTCATTTGAAAAAGCACTTAAAGAGCAAGGGTATTCAATGAAAGGCGTAAATATAGCAGCTAAAATGGGAAGTACGGAAGCAGTTATTGCTGCTGTAGAGGCAAATATGGGAATATCTGTGATTTCATCATTAGCAGTTGAAAAAGCAATTCAAAACCGTAATGTCAAAGCCTTTCAATTAAAAGACTTTAATGTAAGTAGGACCTTTTACGTTTCCTGTTTACGGGATAATATAAACTTACCGCCTGTTTCGTCATTTCTTTCGTTTATAAAGAAGTGTTAAAAAGATTCAATACACTATTACTCATTCCATATGATTAAATCGTTTATTATCGAAAGCGGTTCTACGGTTCTAACATGAATGATTTCGAGCTAATTCACAACGCTATAGTTATATAGCAGCTAAAGAGGTAGAAAGGTAAAGAAAATTACAATTTCTGGCGAACATAGTTGCAACGAATTTGTTAAAGTTTGATGACAATATAAAAAGGCAAAAAAATTCACATGAATAACATGAAGCTATCCAGTTATGGGTAGCTTCATGTTATTTTTTGTTTTTCTTGAATCTTGACGAAACCATAACCTTACAACAAGCCTTGTTAATAGTATCGATGCTAAAACACTTAAGAACGTATAATACCATGTCCATTTATAGTACACAATGTATGACGTAAATTGCACGAATTGATGTTCAACAAATGTTAGTGCTGCTGTCATAAGAACGCCTACAATTAATGCTTTTTTCCAATTCATCCGATACGTCCATTGATAAAAAAAGCAGTGAAAAATGGGGAATAAAGCGTAATCAAATGTTATCGAAATATTACTTATTTCCTTGAACAACCGTACCGGAAAATCAAGCATTTTTCTATTTATCACAACCATATCCAAAATCGTATTCACTTGACAGGAAAATAAGAAACAAAGCGTTAACTGGTCAAATAAAAACCTTTTTCCGAAATAAAATAAACACCACACAAAAAATGCTATTAAAATAACTAAAAAAATCATCGAAGTGACCCCGCCATTCGTTCATATAACAAAAGGAAAATCTCCGCAAATATGATGTGAGCTAACGCAAGCATTAAGGTTGAGGCAGATTCCCATCTAATATACTCAACCAATCTTAAAGGGACAAGCACATAATCCGTTAAGAACATAAATGCTAAGCTAATACATAATGCCCATAGTATAGCCCACTTTCGTTTACGTCGGAAAATTAGATATAACCAAACAAGAAGTGGATTAAAGAAACCGTTAAAGTATAAGCTCATTTTTAAGCTATCAGGAAAAGGACGTACTGGATAACGAACAAACCCACCTTGATAAAAAAACATGGATAGTAAAGCTGATTCCGCTAAAACGAAGGCATATAAAGAAAACCAATACCTTGGAAGTCTATGTAAAATCATGAACATCCCTACCTAGGAGTGACATTTTTTATATCTTTTCCCTAATAGAAGAAATTTATGTACTTAGCTACATTAGTCTCACTATATGATTTAGTAAAAAAAACTCACAAATTAATGAATGAATACATGAACTATCAATTTAGACATAGGATTAGTAGTATAACCCATCATTTATTGTAATTTTAAGAAAACTTATTGATAATTTAAGCGCTTTCATGTTATGATTTAATTGATTTAATTCACAGAATTGTCGCAAATTTGATACGAGATAGCGACCCTGTCATCGGTCAAATTTAAGACAATGACTTCAACTAGAGTTGTTAACAGTTAGGTCAATAGTAGCGATTCCTGCTATTAACTAACCGTTAACCTTCCAAAGACTAATGCATGCATATTAGTGCATTTTGTTTAGGAAAGTTAACGGTTTTTTTCATGAAAAAACAAAAAAAGGATGTGGAGAAATGGAAAAAGTAAAAAACAGATGGCTGATTGCATTATCAGCTGTAGGGATTCACATTTCAATTGGTTCCGTATATGCGTGGAGTAATTTTACAACTCCATTAATGGACCAGTTTGGATGGAGTTCCAGTCAAGTTCAATTCACATTTAGCTTGGCAATATTATTCCTAGGATTAGCTGCTGCGTTTCTAGGACACTTCGTAGAAAAATATGGACCGAAAAAAGCTGGTTTATTTGCAGCTACCTTCTTCGGAATTGGCATTTTCGGTTCTGGACTTGCCGTTAACATGTCTTCTTTACCATTATTGTATATCTTTTATGGTGTCCTTGGCGGTATTGGTTTAGGGGTAGGTTACATTGCTCCTGTATCAACTTTAGTAAAATGGTTCCCGGACCGTCGTGGTATGGCAACCGGATTAGCTATTATGGGGTTTGGTTTTGCCGCTGCGATTAGTAGTCCGATAATGGATGTACTAATCAACTCTGTTGGAACAGCTAACACATTTTTTGCATTAGGGATAGCATACTTTGTTGTCATGGTAGCCTCATCACTTTATTTAGAAAAACCACCAGCTGGTTGGGTTCCAGAAGGATTCAAAGAAAAAGTAGACTCCGGTAAGAAGAAAATTAAGGAAGACTTAGCGCAACTAACAGCAAATGAATCCATAAAAACGAAGCGTTTTTACTATTTATGGTTAATGCTCTTCATCAATGTAACATGTGGAATTGCGATCATTTCTGCTATGAGTCCACTAGCTGTTGAGAGTATTGGTATTACTGCAACTGAGGCAGCTGCTTTAGTCGGAGCATTAGGAATTGCAAACGGGATCGGACGTATTGTATGGGCAAGTGCTTCCGATTATCTTGGCCGTCCGAACACATACATTCTCTTTTTCTTAATTCAAATTCCAATTTTCTTTCTATTGCCAAGCATTACAAGCCAAATTATTTTTAGTATCTTTTGTGTACTCGTATATGCTTGCTATGGGGGAGGATTTGCGTCGATTCCAGCATACATTGGTGATATATTTGGAACGAAACAACTTGGAGCAATTCATGGTTACATCTTAACTGCATGGGCTGCAGCTGGATTAGTTGGTCCGATGTTCGCTGCTTGGATGAGAGATACGACAGGTAACTATCAATCAAGCTTAACGTTCTTCGGTGGCCTATTCATAGTGGCACTAATCGTTTCAATTCTAGCAAAAAGAGATGTCGCAAAGCTTCGCGCTCAAAAAGAAGAACAAGCACAGGCAGGTTCAGCAGCCAGCTAAAGCGTAAAGACATTTGTTGTTAAAGTATAAGCCGCCGTAGATAATCTCTTAATTGATTTTATTACGGTGGCTTTTTATTCACATAATGAAGGAGTGAATAGAATGGGAAAAACAAAACATCAAGGTCCAATAAAAATTTCGAAAAAACCTTCTCCTGAGCATTGGGTAAGTCCCATTCCATTTGGGTTAGGCAAGGTGAAGCCTAAGCATATTCGAGACACGATGAAGGTTGTTTGGGAAAATAAAGATAACATAAATTATGCGAAAAACATTCTAACAAAAGGGGTATGTGATGGATGTGCCTTAGGTGTTGCAGGTCTACAAGACCAGACACTAAAAGGACCACACATTTGTACAACGAGACTAAATGTACTACGTCTTAGTACAATGCCCGCAATGAGTGAAGAAGTTGTCCATGCTGATATTGATGAGTTAAAAAAATATAGTAGTAAGGATTTACGACAACTAGGTCGCATACCATATCCATTAATTCGTAGAAAGGGAGAAAATAAATTTTCTCGTATTAGTTGGGATGAGGCTATGAATATCATAGCCGAGAAAATGAAAAAACTTAACCCGAAGCAATACGGATTTTACTTAACATCTAGAGGAATAACGAATGAGACTTATTACGTAGCTGCAAAAGTAGCTCGTTTCTTAGGTACAAATCATATTGACAACTCTTCAAGAATTTGTCATTCACCATCTAAAACAGCTTTAACTAGATCAGTAGGAGTAGGAGCAAGTACGTGTAATTACCAGGATTGGATTGGGACAGACGTTCTTGTATTTTGGGGATCTGTAGCATCAAATAGTTCACCTGTATCAACAAAGTATATGTTAGCCGCTAAGAAAAAAGGGACCAAAATTATTGTAATTAATCCATATAAAGAACCGGCCATGGATAAGTATTGGGTTCCATCTAATGCAGAGTCTGCTTTATTCGGAACAAAGATTGCTGATGACTTTTATCAAGTGAATATTGGAGGAGACATTGCATTAATGCATGGCATTATGAAACATTGGTTTGAAATGGAGGAACAAGAATCAGGATCCGCAATTAATCATGAATTTGTAAATAAGCATGTTAACGGTTATGAAGAGTTACACGAAAAAGTTCAAGAACATTCTTGGAATGAAATCGTAAAATCTTCTGGTGTTTCAAAAGACAGAATCATCGAACTGGCCGAACTATTAGCGAACAGTAAAAACGCTGTGTATGCCTGGGCAATGGGTCTAACCATGCATTCGTTTGCAACAGACAATATATCCCAAGTTGCGAACCTTGCATTACTTCGAGGCCATCTAGGACGCAAACATAATGGACTTATGCCCTTTCGGGGCCACTCCAGTGTTCAAGGAACTGGGGAAATGGGGGCTGACCCGTTTGTCCTCCCTGGTGGTGGTTGGACCGACGAAAATGTAAAAAGAATTGAAAATCTCTGGAACTTTGAGTTACCAAAATGGCAAGGAGATATCGTTGGAGTCTCTCTTGAAAATGCAGTTTTACCTGAGGACCACGAACGAAAACTAAAACTGTATTATATGAGCGGTGGTAACTTCTTAGAAACGATGCCGAATCCTGACTTTGTTGAAGAGGCTTTATCGGAATTAGATATTCGCGTTCATCAAGATATTATTTTTAATACATCTACACTTGTTGAGGCGAAAGAGGCCGTCATTGTACTACCAGCCAAGACCCGTTTCGAGCAAGAGGGGGGAGGAACTTCAACATCTACAGAACGAATGGTATATTTTTCACCTGAAATTACAGGAAACAAAAATGAAGTTAAAGAAGCTCGTGCCGAGTGGAAAATTTATGTTGACCTGGCTAAGCGGGTAAAGCCTGAACATGCCCATCTTGTTAACTTTACAGAGGCTCAGGAAATACGTGAAGAAATCGCACAAGCGAACCGTAATTATGACGGAATACAGAACCTTAAGAAAGAAGGTGACGTGTTCCAATGGGGTGGAGCTTGGTTATGTGAGGATGGAATATGCCCAACCCCTGATGGTAAAGGTAACTTAATCCCTATCGATATTCCACAACTCGAAAAACCAGACGGAACATTCTATGTTACGACTCGACGTGGTAAGCAGTTTAATTCTATGGTCTATAATGAGACGGACCCGTTTAACGCTGCAGGACGTTACGATGTCTTAATGAATGAAGAAGATGCAAAACGGTTAAGTATTGCGGATAGAGAACCTGTTGTTGTGCACAACCAGCATGGCACTTTCCAAGGAAAGGCCCATTTTGCCGACATTGCTAAAGGTAATATAGGCCTTCACTTCCCAGAAGGGAATTTCCTCATTCCGAAAGGGATTTATGATGGCCCATCAGGAATCCCGCAATATAATGTAGCTGTAAAAGTTGAAAAGGCTGAACGTTATCACGCCAGAAAAGACGTTGATTATCATGAGAAGAAAGTAGAGGATTTAGAAGTAACAGTTGAGTAAATCAATGAATAGTTCCAAAAAAATGAGGACCTACATCGTGTCATGTAGGTCCTTCATGTTTTTCTTTAAGTACCGCAATATGTGATATATGGACGATTCCGTTTAGGCACTGTAGTATATTGTTCCTGTTCTTTTGTATGCGCATAAGGGTTTGAAAGAACATCGAGCAGACGTTCCATCACACTATAATCATTTCTTTCCACTGCTGCTTGTAGCGCTTCTTCCACCTGATGATTTCTAGGAATAACAGCTGGATTATGATTTTTCATTAGTTCTACGGAGTCAGATTTGGATTGTTCTTCTCTTTCTTTTCTTTGGTTCCATTTTTTATACCAATATTTAAAGTCACTACTGTGAAATAAATTATTATCTTCAAAGTCTTCAAAAGTAAGGGAACGGAACGTATTTGTAAAATCAGCTTCAAATTGCTTCATCAATTGGAGCAATTCTTCAATTAGAGATTGATCGTCTTCACCTTCATCAAAAAGGCCTAGTTTTGCTCTCATACCATTGAGCCAGTTTTCGTGGTACCATTTCGCATACTCTGTTAGAACCTCTTTTGCAGACTCAATCGCCTTTTCTTCATCACTATTGATGAATGGGAGTAATGTCTCAGCAAATCTCGCAAGGTTCCATTGGCCAATACCCGGTTGATTTCCATAAGAATAACGTCCTTCTCGATCAATGGAACTGAAAACAGTATTTTCATCGTAATGGTCCATAAATGCACATGGACCATAATCAATTGTTTCCCCGCTAATGGTCATGTTATCCGTATTCATAACACCATGTACAAAGCCAACGAGTTGCCATTTGGCAATAACAGATGCTTGTTGTTTCACAACCTCTCGAAAAAGAGCTAAGTAACGGTTTTCACCATGATTAACCTTAGGAAAATGACGATGTAATGTATAATCTACTAATGATTCCATATCTGCTTCCGTACCCCAATTTGCAACATACTGAAACGTACCGACCCGCAGATGGCTAGCAGCAACACGAGTTAAAATTGCGCCAGGTAGTTGAGTTTCCCGTAGGACTGTTTCTCCAGTTGTAACAACTGCTAAGCTTCGTGTAGTGGGTATACGAAGTGCATGCATTGCTTCACTAATTATGTACTCTCGCAACATTGGTCCAAGTGAAGCACGTCCATCTCCACCACGCGAATAGGGGGTTCTACCTGAGCCTTTTAGTTGAATATCGAATCGTTCATCACCTGGAGTTATCTGCTCACCAAGTAATACAGCACGGCCGTCTCCTAGCATCGTAAAATGGCCAAATTGATGTCCTGCATATGCTTGAGCAAGGGGAGAAGAGCCATCGGGCAATTCATTTCCGGCAAATACTGCAACATCTTTACTTCCCAAACTCTCTGGGTTGAGCCCTAACGATTTAGCTAGTGGTTCATTAAACATAACCAATTGTGGAGAATGTACAGGAATCGGTTTTTGCATTGTAAATAGCTTTTCCGGTAAAGTGATATACGTATTTTCAAAGTTCCATCCTGTATTCTCTCTTTGATCATGGTGTGACATCATAACACCTCTTTTATTAAAAGTTTACACAGTCTTCATTTATCATCTCTGTCTATACATTTATTATACTTTTTTAAAAAGCCTTTGGGAAAAGAAACCTATTTCTATACACATGGTTGTTAAAGTTATCCCTAAGCACGAGTGGTAATTCTTCTTTATTTCCCTGGCAAGCGCAAATTGAGACAATTGCTTTAAGGGTGTCAAATCGAATTGTAAGAGATTTTAGAAGTGCAAATAAGATAATACCTAAATTTGTTGAATGGATGATTGAATACTGACGTTTTTTCACAGGATTTTCAAAGAAAATTGTCAAACTTTATGAAGATTAGTGGTTTAAATTTTATGATTAAGGGGTAATGTCTAAGGATTCTGTGAAAATTTATCGAAACTAAGGGATAAACTACTCTGTAAAGATTGTAGTTTATGTAATAAAAATGAGAAATATATAGGGGGGAATTAAAAATGAATTTTGCTTACGAGCCAACCTTTCATTTAAAAGATTTCTTCATAAAAAACAAGTATAACTTTGAAGAAACTTTGTTGTCTGAAGCTGTAAACGTTAAAGATAAGATCGATGAAATTTTGAGAATTGGTAACATTGATTTAGTAAATAATGCGCATGAGTTAATTGTTTATATTATTAACGGTCAAGATGAGGACCTCAAATTATTTGCACAAAAAGAAGGAATAGCATGGGCAACACACTCAATCGAACTTACTTTTAAGTTGGAATGGATTCAAGCCATTCGAAGAACAATATGGGTTTTTATTCATAAATTTTGCCACCTATCTCAAAAGTATAAAATCGCTGACTTTTTCCAGTTAGAACAAGAGATAAACAATAGAGTGGATATGTTTTTAAATACATTTTTCATTAATTACTCTACATACAAGGATTCATTGATTAGTGCACAACAAAAATTGGTCGAAAATTTATCGGTTCCGATTATTCCAATCAATAATACTATTAGCATTTTACCTTTAATAGGGGCAATGGATACGAATCGTATTCATATTTTGAAAGAAAAAGTATTAACTGAAGTTTCAAATCTACGTATTCAAACGTTAATTATGGACCTATCCGGTATAGCTACTATGGAAGAAAACGTTACATATGAACTGTTAAAAATTATTGATGGTATAGCAATGATGGGATGCGGTACTGTAATAACAGGTTTACGCAAGGAGGTCGCCAAAGAAATGACGGATTTAGGGATCAAATTTGATCCGGAAACGAAGAAGTTAGGGACCTTGCAACAAGCATTAGGCGACTATCTATTATTAGGGAAAGACGCAGCAACTCCGTTAGATAAGAAGTTATAATTATACATAAAAAAAGAAGGTCTAATTAGACCTTCTTTTAAAATAAATACTAGTTATTTTTCTTATTTGAATGATCTGGGTGAAATTTTAATACATCTATTCCTCTCGAACTATCCCCTGTATAAATGTACCCTTTATGAGTCAGTGATTCCCACGTAACTGCCCCGTCTGGCATGAAATGGCCTATTTCTACTGGATTAGCTGGATTCGAAATGTCAATAACTCTGGTTCCTCCCGTGTACCATGCGGTGATAATTTTATCTCCATCTACTTGAAAATTATGAGCCGAGTAAAATCCTGGAGGCATGCCTTCATCGCTAATAAAAAACTTACTCAACAAATTTGGATCTGATTCATCGGACGTATCGTAAAAGGTTAACTCGCCACCTGGTGCTGATGTTGAGTAGCTTTCATCTGACATGACAACTATGGAATGATCTTCGTTTGGGATCGTTTCATGGGAATAGTCCGTTTCAGAATCTATTGTTAGAGAAACTTCCTTAGGATTGGTTGGGTCACTAATATCAACAATTTGCATACCTTGCCCGCTACCAGTAGCTAAATATGCTCGATTTCCTGAAACGTGCACATCATGAATGGTTGCATGAGCTTCAAATGTTCCTATTACCTTTGGATTTGATGGATTTCTTAAATCAATAATGTCCATATTTTGGTTCCCAGATGGAAAAGCTAGTTCTCCCACGAATGAAATTGCATGTGCTCTTCGTTCGTTATAATTTGCAATTAATGTTGGATTTGTCGGATCCGAAATATCAATGATTTCAAACCCTGGGTCAGCATCAGGAGGATCTGTAGCTAGTAAAGCAACTTTTCCGGAAACGGCTACATCATTTTGATACCCCGGGGATGCGTACCAACCAATTTCTACAGGGGATGCAGGATCGGAAATATCATAAATCTTCATTCCTTCACCAATGATACCGACATATAAGTAGTTTCCTTGAGTTTCAATTCCGGTTGCTGATGGTTCAGGAATATGAGCAATATGTTCCATGTTCGTACTTTTAGAAAATATGTTTAGGTCTGTACTAACACTCGTACTTAAATCTAATGAGTCTGGGTTATCAACTGGATGAGCAGACACTGTCCCAAATGTTAACATAATAGTCAACAAGAAAAGTAATGTTACTTTTAACCTTTTCCTCAATTAATCATCTCCTTTTTCAGTTCTACATTTGTAATTGTATGTATTATAATTTTTTGTTAGTCCATCTGACTATGATGAAATTTACCTATTTTATAGACCATATACGATATGGGCGATTTTTCAAAAATGGTAATATGGATGAAAATAGTAGTCCTGTAATCTGTTACATAAGCATATAGATTCTATACAATTACGGGGATTGATTTGACATGAGGAATGAGTTTTTCAATATATTATTCTAGATATTTAGGTGATAATTATGCGTATAAAAGAGATATTAGAGATATCACAAACCATTTCACTTCAATTTTCAAAACGACTCCATAAGGATCGTCCTTTTATAGTAGGTATAGATGGTTTAAGTGGAGCTGGCAAAACAACGATAGCTAACCAACTATTAAAAGAGTTAAATATGAATAAAGTAATGTGTCTTCACATTGATGATTATATTGTGGAAAGGGAAAAACGATATCATACTGGTTTCGAAGAATGGTATGAATATTACTACTTACAGTGGGATACGAAAAGGTTAATACATGATGTATTCGTACCTTTACGTAATAAGGGAAGTAAAATCAATTTACCTTATTACCATTCCACTACTGATACGACAATAAATACAGAAATAGAGGTTACAGATACTAGTATTGTTATGATAGAAGGTATTTTTCTGCAAAGAAAAGAATGGAGAGAATACTTTGATTTTGTTATATATGTAGACTGTCCCCGTAAAGTAAAATATAAAAGGGTATTACAACGAGATTCTTATATAGGAGATTATAAGAAAAGGTTAAAAAAGTATAAACGAAGGTATTGGCCAGGAGAACAACATTATGTAAACTTAGAAAATCCAATGGAAAAGGCTAATATAGTTTATAAAACATAGTAGATAAAAGTGACAGCAACTGTCTATTTTATAACCTTCTTCAGGGAAGCGACATTAGAGCGAACAAAATGTTCAACAAAAGGAAGCTTCGTGAAAGTTGCATATACATTACACTTCAAAGAGCGTTGTAAAACGCTCCTTTTTTCGTAATAGTAAAATATTGTAAAGATTTAATGTAACACCATCGAACAAAAGAGGATCTTCGGTATGTTTTTTTAATTTCATTCACTATCGACTTCTAAAAATGATCATATTGGAAAGGATTTTGATAGGGTGATGTATAGAAAAGTAAAAAAATAAGGAGGAAGAGTTATGTATTTTATTAATGATAAACATAAAGTGAATTACCGACAACTTGTCGCCTTTTATAAAGGAAAAGTTGATTTTTTACCTTCCATATACATTGCGGCTGTACCAGAAATTTATGAGGTCATTGATACAAATGGTTTAAGTCAGTCTACTTTCCCTTTCTCAAATATTAAAAGTGACGGTTTATCGGATAAAAGCTGGAGTTTATGTGAAGTGGCTACGTCTTTGTATATGAGCGATTACAATGTTTCTTTATCTAAAGTGTTTGCCTCGATCACTGACGATACATATTTGAATGCTATTTTCGAGGCGATAAAAATGGGAACAAGGTTGAATGAATAACGTAACTTATTCAGATGATCTAAGCTTCTATGTAGGAGAGGCTAATTTTTTTGGTCTCTCTGTATTTTGTTAGAAGCACATTTATGCATTGTAAATTTATACTAGAAACGAATAGATTCCAAATTTGTTAATCATCCTTTATACTATTTGAATGTGGACATCATATATAGAAGATTGGATTAACTGACATGTATGTTTAATAGACTTCGTACGATTTGTTAAAGGAGGAGCATTCATTGAAAGGGAATAATGGAGAAACAATGATTGCTGAGATTCAGCATCTTGATGATAGAGGAGCAGGGCGAGCTGAAGTATGGCGTGAAAATGACAAGGGTAATTTGCGAAAGTTAAAGCTAACTATTCCGCAAACATTACCAGGAGAAAAGGTTCGCGTGACAGTCGATCAGCCAGAAAGAAAAAGAAGAAAAGCAATGCCGGATGAAATTGTAGAACCAAGTCCAAGTCGCACTGAACCACCATGTCCACATTTTGAAAGGTGTGGTGGATGTGTATGGCAACATTGGGATTACACAGCCCAATTACAGCAAAAGACAGAACATGTGAAACACGCAATTAAATCACAAGGTTTTGATCCTAATCTAGTACTTCATACAATTGGAATGGATCAACCATGGCATTATCGGAATAAAATGGAGTTTACATTTTCTCCAGACGGTTCACTTGGCTTACATGAACAAGGGAATTTCCGAAAAGTTATTCCTCTGGAAGAATGTTTAATCGCCAGTGAGGAGATGGTAGAAGCAGCAATGGAGGTAGCCAATTGGGTAAAAGAGTATCAATTGGAAGGCTATAACAAGGATACACATGAAGGGTTACTACGTCATTTAATGGTTCGACAATCGTTTGCTACAGGAGAAATCATGTTAGGCCTTTTTGCTACAGAGGCACCTGAAGGTCAATTACAAATTGCTGTTGACGAATTAATAAACCGAATCGGGGAAAAGTTTCCTCATGTAAAAAGCTTGTTATGGCTTGAGAATAAGGATTGGGCAGACAGGACTCAAGCTGAAAAAAGCCATACGTTAGCAGGAAGAGATTTCATCTATGATGAAATGGATGGATTCCGTTTCCGTCTATGGTTCGACACCTTCTTCCAAACCAATCCTATACAGGCTCAAAAGTTAGTTGATTTAGCAATTGAGATGGGGAAACCGAAAAATGGAGAGACGATGATTGACCTTTTCTGTGGTGTTGGCACATTTTCTCTTCCGTTTGCGAATAAAGTTGGAAAACTTGCAGGTATTGAAATTGTTGAAAAATCAATTGAATCAGCGAAACGAAACGCCGAAGATAACGGCATATCCAACACGACCTTTTTAGCAAAAGATGCCAGAAGAGGTATTGATCAAATATTGGAGAGCTTCGGGAGCCCGGAACTATTATTGCTTGATCCGCCAAGATCTGGTGCAGGTGGTAAAGTGATGAGGAGAATAGGACGTTCCAAACCGGAACGTATTATATATGTATCATGTAACCCAGACACATTTGCAACGGATATTAAAGAACTTGAACCATTTGGCTATAAACTAAAAGTGGTACAACCAGTAGACTTATTCCCTCATACCGTTCACGTTGAATGTGTTGCTGAATTAATATTGGAATAAAGAAACTCATATAACGAATTAACAAGGGGAGCAAAACGTTTCAAAGTTCACCTTGAAATCACAAAAAGATGAAGTAGTTGAAAATCAAGTCCCACTGATTTAAAGGTGTCACAAATAAGTGACACCTTTTTTGCTATCGAATAATTCCACTAGATCATTGTGCGTATGGCATGTCAATGACAGATGATAAAGATTTAAGCGTAATTTTCGAAGCGATAAAACTTGCTATAGATAAAATGATGAATTTATATGGTTTCGATGAAATGAAATAAAAGAAGAGACCAGTTACTGGTCTCTTATACTTTGTGTATATAATAAATGTCATTTGCACTACTCCATATCAGCAGGAAAGCAGCCTTCGCATTTTACATTAGGATTAAATTGTGAAAATAGACCAGGAGATTCCGGCCATATTGGCTCATTAACTCCGTTTGGATTTGCTTGCCAAATCCAAACATGTTTATCATAATGCCATGGTTCACCAGGACCATGACCTGCCATTGGACCTTCAAACACCTCTCCAAATAAGCTTGGTGGCTCTGCACCATCCCAACCGGGATGGGTTATTCCGTTTTTATCCTCCCAGTCAACTGAAGCAACCACGTACTCAACTCCTACTAATCGTACACTATCCTTCTGGTCCTTTGTTGCCGTGTACAATAGCACCTCAGGTTTTTCTAATTCAATCTGAGGATTAGCTAAGTAAGCAAAGTTAATATAATGGTATCCCATAGTACCAAATCCTGGCACCTCAATAGCCGGTCCTACAGGCTCGTAACCATCTGCTATTGCGTTTTCAACCGTGTGATACTTTGCTGTTGCTTTACGAACCTTCGCTAACTCTGATTGGCCATTGCCTGCAAAAGACGTATTCCCAAACATTCCTAAACTCATAAACAGTATAAACATTCCTGCCAACCATTTTCTCTTTTCCATTTAGTCACCTCTTTGAAAATAATTAAAGATAATAAGTAGTCAAATTATACTTATGCAAATAGTCTTACTAAATGTCATTTTTTTCATATATATCGTATCTATTTTACTAACTATTCTTTTTTTGGTTTTTCATAATTTAAAATTTTGTATTAGTTTCGTTCATGAAAAGAACACTTTTTGCAGAAATTGTTTTATTCATAATCATTAATTCCATTTTTTTCAACGAAACAAAATATGTATTATGTTTCATTATGAAAATAGATGAAAGCTTATTATTTCGGTCTTTTCATTAACTGTGAATTGTTGTAAAATTACGGTAAGATACATATTGAGTCTTTCCGTTCATCAAAAATCTGGAAATCAATAAAAAGTAGATTAGTTTCTATTGTTCATTATGGAACTGGAAATAAAACGTCTGAAGCGAATTAGGTGGGTTGTAGGTAAGAAAACAACAACTAATTTTGTCTGAAAGCGATTCTCTGCATTTGTACATTTTGATGTTCTGTGACCGACGAAAATTCGAATTAGTAGAATGATACAACGTAGTGTTTTCATTAGGAGTGAAATTGTGGAAAAAATACAATATGCAAATTACGTGTTTTTAACTGAAGGGCAATACAAATACCTGTCTGATAAATATGGCGAATATGACCTTAAACGAAAAATAGAAGAATTAAATCAGTCTAAAATAAAGGATCCAAAAAGAAAGGAAATGATACAGTCGGATTATCACGCTATTATTAGTAAAGGGATGCAGACGGTACAACCAATACGAGATCGATTACAAATTCAAGCAATGAAAGAAGAGTTAAGGCGTGATTCAGAACGAAATTATTTCTTATTTGTAATGGGAATTAACACAGGGTTACGAATAAGTGACCTACTTCCACTTAGAGTAAAAGATGTACGAGATAAAACCCATATTGTGTTAAAGGAAACGAAAACAAGAAAAAGCAAACGATTTTTGATCAATGTAGAATTGCGGAAAACAATTGCTCATTATATAGAGGGGAAGGATGAGGAAGATTTTTTATTCCCCTCATATAAAACAGACTTACCACTACAGCGAGTTCAAGCATATAAAATCTTAAGCAAAGCTGCCCAAAATGTTGGTATAACAGAATTCGGTACCCATAGCTTAAGAAAAACATTTGGGTTTTGGCATTATACGATTAATAAAAATGTCGCATTGTTACAAGATATTTTTAATCATACGTCACCAGATATTACACTAAGATATATTGGTATTAACCAGGATATTGTTGACCAAAGTTTAGAGCACTTTAGTTTGTAATTAAAAGAAACGGAACAATACTATGGTGTAGTATTGTTTTCTTAACGCTCTTAATAAGAATAGAGTTTTATTCATTTTAAACTTCGAATTTTAAATGATATGGTGTATAATCGTATACAATCAATAATATCGGGTTCGGGGGTTAAAAAATGTTAAAAACGTTAAGAACAAAAGATATACTATACATGGAAATAAAAGAAAAAGTTATTAACGGTGCTCTAAAACCAAATGCACATGTCGTTGAAGATATGTTGGCTGAAGAATTTGAAGTGAGTCGTACACCTTTAAGGGAAGCCTTACAGAGGTTAGAATTAGAAGGGTGGTTAGTCAGGCATCGTAATGGGCGCCTAAAGGTTTCGCAAATATCGGTGGAAGAAGTTATTGAGATATTTCAAGTAAGGAGTAGATTAGAAGGTTTAGTAGCTTCTGAAGCAACTAAGAAGGCTAACGATGATGATATTAAAGAATTACAAAAAATTACAAACAATATTATAAATGCGGCAGAAAAGAACCAAATAGAAGATGTTGTTAATTTCGGACTGGAATTTCACAAAACTTTATATAAAATCTCTAAACAACATACTGCAACAAAGATGTTGTCACAACTTAATGATCATATAAGTCGATATAGACGATTGGGGCCAAAACACGTTTCCAATCGTAGTTTATCGGCAGCTAATGAACATCAGCAAATTTTTGATTTCCTATCAAGAGGTGACCATGAAAACTGTGGCAGAGCGATGGAAATGCATATTTTGAACAGTATGAATACAGCGATTAAAACAATTGAAGAGTATTTAGGGATAAGAGGTAACGATCATTAATTATTTACAGTAAACAAGGGTTCCTTTTTTATAAAAGCTACCCTTGTTTTGTTTTTTTCAGAAAATTTATAAAATTAGTTGAAAGTTTTCTGACTATATATTAGTATACAATTATACAAGGATTTTTGGGGAGGCGTTATAAATGGAAAATACAGTAATTCAACGTAAGTCGATAGAATTGGCAAACTATGTATCCAATTTGAAGTTTGAAGATATTCCGGATCATGTAGTAGATGAGGTGCAGACGCTTATATTTGATTACTTAGGTGTTACACTCCGCGGTTCAACTACAGATTCTGGAAGAATTGCACAGGAATTTCAGGAGGAATATGGTTCAGTAAAACCAGAAGCAACGTTAATTGGGAGTGGTAAGAAGATTACCAGTCAAGCCGCAGCGTTTGCCAATGCTGTCTCTTCACATAGCATTGAAATGGATGATGTAGATGACCTTGCATTATTTCATTTTAGCCCACCAATCATTTCAGCTGCATTGGCTGTTGCCGAAGCTAATCATTCATCTGGTAAAGAATTAATAACGGCAATAACAGTTGGTTGCGATATAATGAAAAGGCTTTCAGATGCTATGAATCCTAACCTTCGCGATCGTGGATATCACACAACACCTGTGTGTGGTGTTTTTGGAGCAACAGCTGCAGCAGCTCGATTAGAAGGATTGTCTAGTGATGAAATTGTTAGTGCATTCGGACTTGCTGGTGCTCATGCTTCGGGTCTAATGGAAATGTATGGATCTAACATGCAAAAGCGAATTAATCCAGGTCCTGCGGCTCAAAACGGTATTGTAGCAGCACGATTGGCGAAAAGGGGTTACACCGGTGCAGATACAATATTTGATGGAAAACGCGGAGTGTTAAGAGTATTTGCCAATCAGGAGGATGGATCTGCTCTTGTTGATGGTTTAGGGGAAAAATTCAACTTAGGTATAGAATACAAGCGTTATGCCTGTGCACGTCCAATACATAATGCGGTAGACTGTGCTTTAAATATAAGGCCTGATGTTTTAAACCAATTAGAAAATATTAAGGAAATGAAGATTTTTCGCCATCCTTCATGGGCGCATTATCATGAAATTAAGAGTCCTAAGAGTATACATGAGGCACAAGTTAGTTTAAATCATGGTGTTGCAGTGGCGTTAGTGGAAGGCGATGCTTTCCTGGAGCATTTTACAGATAAATGGATTTCTCATCCTGAGGTGAAAAGATTATCAACGATGTTGGAATTTGTTCCTGATAAAGAACTGTCCCGTGGTGTTTCATGTAAACTTCAAGTTGTATTAAATAATGGGAACACGTATGAATCGCAAGTAGACTATCCAAAAGGATCAATTCAAAACCCAATGTCTAAAGAAGAACACCGAACCAAATTAGCCTTATTAGCAGGTGAACATCTAAATAGAGCACAATTGATTCAGATTCATGAGATGATAGAAAATCTTCAATCACTAGAAACAATAAATGAATTAATGGACAAAATTCATTAAGAGGGGGGATAAGGATGCCGGAAACTAGACCTATTAGAGCGACAATCCAAAGGGCAGGTTCTAGTAAGGGGATTTATTTATTAGAAAACGACTTACCCCAAGATTTATTGTTAAGAGAAAAAGTGATATTAGCTATATTTGGTAGTCCGGATAAACGACAAATCGATGGATTAGGTGGGGCAGACCCACTTACAAGTAAAGTTGCAATTGTAGGACCTTCAAAAAGAACAGGTGTTGATGTAGATTATACATTCGGACAAGTCGCTTTTGACCAGGCGAAGGTCCATACGCATGCTATTTGTGGAAACATCAGTTCAGGTGTAGGCCCATTTGCGATTGACCAAGGACTAGTAAAAGCGGAAGAACCGATTACAACAGTCAAAATTTATAATACAAATACAGGGAAAGTTTTTACTGCGCAAGTACCTGTTAAAGAGGGGAAAGCTGCAGTAGAAGGCAGTTACTCCGTCGCTGGTGTTCCGGGCACTGGGGCAAAAGTGACGTTGGACTTTTCCGAAACAGTTGGAGCACTAACAGGAAGACTTTTACCAACTGGTAATGTAAGGGATGAAATCGTATTAGGTGATAAGCAGATCACTGTTTCTATTGTTGATGCAGCGACCTGTCAAGTTTTTGTAAGGGCAGAAGATTTGGGATTAAAAGGTACAGAATCCCCCGAAGAAGTTGATACACAACCAGATTTATTACGAAAACTAGAAGAAATTAGGTGTCGAGCTGCTGTGATGGCAGGTCTTTCCTCCTCTATTGAAGAGGCAGCAGTAAATTCAAGAAATACACCTCATATCGTCTTTTTTACATCTAAAAAAGACTATAATAATGCCTTCACTGGACAAACCATTGAAGCTGAAGATATAGATGTCGTAGCTAGAATGATGTTTATGCAAATCATGCATAAGACGTATGCTGGTACTGGCTCAATTTGCACATCTGTGGCTGCTTCAATAAAAGGTACCAATATCCATGAAGTGGTATCAAAGGATAGAAGTGAAAAAGCTAAGGTACGAATCGGTCACCCTGCTGGTGTTATTTCCGTTGAAGTTAAGGTTGAATTTGATGGAAATCAATACCTATTACAGAAAGCAGCTATTGGTAGAACTTCTCGTAGAATTATGGATGGAAATGTATATGTAAGAAATAGCGTATTTACGAAAGGAGATTTATAAGTGAGTTATTTAGTACGTGAAAGAGAAGATAAACACGCTTCCATAAGATTAAGAGAGTTAATACTTTCTGATGACCAAATTATTAAAATGCCAGGCACACATGATGCGATGGCTTCATTGATCGCAAATAAAGTTGGTTTTAAAGGTATTTATTTGTCAGGAGCTGCTTTCTCTGCAAGTATTGGTATGCCAGATTTAGGTGTCATAACTTTAAGCGAACTTTTAGCCCGTGCAAAAGAAATTACTCGTGCCACCAATTTACCCCTTCTAGTAGATATTGATACTGGCTTCGGGAGTGTACTTAACGTTGCCCGTACAATCCAAGAATTATATGAAGTAGGGGTAGCCGCCGTACAAATTGAAGACCAAGATTTACCGAAAAAATGCGGTCATTTAAATGGAAAGAAACTCGTCTCAACTGAAGAAATGGTCCAAAAAATTGTTTCAGCACGAAAAGCAAATGAAAACATGGTTATCGTTGCACGTACTGATGCAAAGGCTGTTGAAGGAATGAACCAAGCGATTGAACGAGCGCAAGCTTATATAGATGCCGGTGCAGACGTAATTTTTCCTGAGGCATTAACTACGGAAGAGGAATTTCGTGCTTTTAGTAAGGCCGTTCATGCACCACTATTAGCTAATATGACAGAATTCGGAAAAACCCCGTATTACTCCGCCGAACAATTCGAAGAATGGGGCTATAAAATAGTCATTTATCCAGTTACATCATTAAGAGTTACAGCAAAGGCTGTAGAACAGGTATATGAAATGATTTACGCAACAGGAACACAAAAAGAAGCATTATCAAATATGCAGACACGTAAAGAGCTTTATGAACTGACTAGGAACAGTGAGTATGAGGATATGGATAATAGTATTGCCAAAACTGTGCTTGATTAACTAATTCGATTTCTAGTGAGATAGGGGGGATTTAATGAGAGAAGTAAGGGCTTGTTCAACATCAGGTATTCTTGGATACGGCTTTCCAGAAGAATCATTAAAGAGGTGTATGGAGGAAAAACCTCATTTTATTGCTTGTGACGCCGGGTCAACAGATCCTGGGCCTTATTTTCTTGGCTCCGGGAAATCATTCGTGTCCAAAGATGCAGTAAAAAGAGATCTTCGTCTTATATTGTCATACGCAAAAAAAGCTGAAATTCCTGTCATTATTGGATCAGCTGGAGGTTCAGGGTGCAACAAAGGGGTAGATGATTTTAAGAAAATAGTAGAAGAGATAAGTCATGAAAACCAGCACCATTTAAAAGTAGCCTATATTAGGTCAGAAGTAGATAAACAATACTTGTCACAAAAGATAGACCAAGGTAGGGTACAATCACTAGGTACCACTCCACCCCTATCTCATAATACAATCCAACATTTACATCGTTCCGTTGCGATGATGGGTCCTGAACCTTTTATTGAGGCGTTAAAGGAAGATGTAGATCTCATTATTGCAGGAAGAGCTACTGATGCATCTGTATTCACATCATTTCCGATTTTTAAGGGGATGAATCCGGCTACTGCATGGCACGCAGCTAAGATTATTGAATGCGGTGCTGCTACAGCTGTGCCGAAAAGTCATGACTGTATTATGGCAACTATTAGGGACGAAGAATTTTTCATAGAAACATTGAATCCGGAAAAGACCTTACCTTGGAAAAATGTTGCCGCACATACAATGTATGAAAATGTCAGTCCATTTCATTTGCAAGAGCCTGGTGGGGTGTTAGATACAACAGCCTCAGTTTATGAACAAGTAAATGAGAGGACAGTAAGGGTTACAGGGAGCTCATTCATTAAAGACCCAAATTATAAGGTTAAGCTTGAAGGTGTTGAAAAGGTGGGATACAGAACAATATGTATCGCGGGAATAAGAGACCCAATCCTGCTTTCTCAGCTAGATGATTACTTAACTTTTATTCGTGAAAAATTACATGAAAAAGTAAGCGCAGTATACGGTATGGAAGTTAGTCCTGACGATTATACAGTCACATTTAGAAAATATGGCATAAATGGAGTTATGGGTAGTTTAGAACCAGAACAGGGCTCACCTCACGAGGTAGGTCTATTGCTCGATGTCATTGCATTGGATCCCGATAAGTCCGAAACGATTATGGCAGCATTAAGAACTTTAGTATTACATAGCCACTTTAAAGGAAGACTCTGTATTTCGGGTAATGCGGCATTTCCATTTTCACCACCAGATATCCCAATGGGAGAAGTTTATCAATTTATATTAAATCATACTGTTGAGCCTGATTCCCCATATGAACTTTTCCCAATAGAATACGTGGAGGTGAATCCATGCCAAAATTAAAAGATGTAGCATATTTATTGAGAAGTAAGAATGCTGGACCATTCTTTCTGACGTTCGATATTATCTTTGAAAAAGAAGAAGATTACTATAAAGTGACTCAATCAAAACTTCTTTCAAAAGATTGGATTGCTAATGCTTACAAGTGTGATAAGGATCAAGTTCAACTATTTGAATATGAAACTATTTTTTCGATTAAGGTGAGTATTCCACGTAAGTACGCATCAGGTGACATTAATGATACAGATATTTTCGGAGCACAGCAACATGTTCCGATAATGATGCTTGAATTATAACCTCTGAAAGATAAAAAAATGCTAGAACACCTGTTTATAACGAGCAATAAAATTTTTTTATGGACGCCCAATAAAAATATCTATTTCATTATTGATGACACTTATTTTAATATAAATATTAATTACCTTAATTATCAAACTATTCCAACTATTAAAAGCGCTTACAAAATATAAGGAGGTGTTATTGAACAGTTTCGAAATATATTTGTAATTCTCAAAACTACTAAATTTAGAGGGGGATTTAAAATTGAAATTTAAGTTAATGAATTTGCTTTTGCTAATTATTCCAATGGTACTTATCGTCGGTTGTTCACAAAGCTCATCAGGAGATGGTGAAAAGGACAGCGCTACTTTTTATGAAGGTGAAACAATGGAAGTTATCGTTCCATTTGGTGCAGGTGGTGGAACAGATACATTTGCTCGTTTCATCCAACCGTATCTTCAAAAACATATCCCAAGTGAACCTTCCGTCCAAGTTGTAAATATTCCAGGTGGTGGAAGCATTAATGGTGCAAATGAGTTTGTAAAAGTAAGAAAACATGATGGATACACGGCTTTAGTGACGAGTGGGTCAACAGCTTTACCTTACCTACTAGGACAGAAAGCAGTTGAATACGACTTGAAAAAAATGACACCTATCCTAGCTATACCTCAGGGCGGAGCGGTCTATACTTCACCAACTACTGGTATTGAAACCCCTAAAGATCTTGCTAATCCTAAGGAACCATTACTATACGCCGGTATTAGCGCAACAGGTAACGACCTTGTTACACTTTTATCATTTGAGTTACTTGAAGTTGACGTTCAATCTGTTCTAGGTTACGAAGGGCGTGGGCCAAGCCGCGTTGCCTTTGAACAAGGTGAAAGCAATATCGATTACCAAACTGTTTCAGCTTTTAAAGAGAGTGTGACACCCCTTATCGATAGTGGAGACGCAATTCCTTTATATTCTTTCGGCATGCTAGATGCTAATGGTGATGTAATTCGTGATCCAGCATTCCCTGACCTGCCTTCTGTTAAAGAAGTATACAAAGATATTCACGGTAAAGACCCATCAGGACTTATTTGGGATGCTTATAAAGCTGCTTTAGGTGCTGGGTTTGGTGTACAAAAGATTTTATGGCTACACGATGATGCGCCACAAGCTGCAGTTGATGCTCTGTTGGAAAGTGCAGAAAGCATTAAACAAGATGATGACTTTATCGAAAAATCAGAATCTGCTCTTGGAGGATATGAGTTAATTATTGGTGACCAATTAGATGGAGCAGTACAAACAATTACTAGTGCTTCAGATGAAGTGTTGAATTGGATACACGAATATCTACTAGAAGAACATGGCGTAAGTATTGATTAATAGACATAGAACATAGCTAACTAAAAGAGTAAATATGGGGAAATTATTGAATTTCCCCATATTTTACTTATCATAAACTTTCATCTAAGGACAGGAATGAGGTGGATTATATGTTTCAAGCAGCAGCAGACGCACTTATGATGGTAGCAGATCCAGTCAGATTAGCATTTATGTTTCTTGGCATTGGTGTTGGATTAATAATAGGACTGTTACCAGGTTTAGGCGGAACAGTGGGAATGTCGATATTGTTACCTTTTATATTCGGTATGGATCCATATACAGGTATGGCCTTACTTATTGGTATGGCAGCTGTTGTACATACCGGTGATACCTTTCCTTCTGTACTATTAGGAATTCCCGGTTCTTCAGGATCTCAAGCAACAATTATGGATGGTTATCCCCTTGCGAAGAAAGGTAAAGCCGCGACCGCCCTTTCAGCAGCTTTCTTTAGTTCCATGGTCGGTGGGGTAATTGGGGCATTTGTTCTTTTCCTAGCAATTCCAATAGCACGACCTCTTGTATTGGCATTTGGTTCACCGGAGTTATTTATGATGTCCATGTTGGGCTTAAGTATGGTTGGTATCCTTGCTGGTAATTCCCCAATTAAAGGAGTAACTGTAGGTATCATCGGATTATTAATTGGTTCAATTGGCGCAGCACCGGCCGTTCCAGAGTACCGATATGTGTTTGACAACATTTATCTTTATGACGGAATTCCACTTGCTGTCCTTGCATTAGGTTTATTTGCATTTCCCGAAATGGTCGACTTACTTGCCAAAAACAACAGTATTTCAAGAACAGCTGAGTTAAAAGGCAGTTGGTTGGACGGCATTAAAGCATCCATCAAAAATAAATGGCTACTACTTAGGAGTTCAGTATTAGGGTCATTAATCGGCTTTATTCCTGGACTTGGTGGAAGTGTTGTTGACTGGATAACGTACGGCGTAGCTAAATCTACTGTACGAAATAACGAATTTGGAAAAGGTGACATCCGTGGTGTTATCGCGCCTGAAGGTGCAAATAACGCCAAAGAAGGTGGTGCTTTAATTCCAGCATTATTGTTCAGCATCCCTGGTAGTGGAACAACCGCAATGTTGCTAGGAGGAATCATACTATTAGGATTCCAGGCAGGACCTACTATGGTTACTACAAACTTACCAATAACATTATCAATTATTTGGACGCTGGTTTTGGCAAACATATTTGGTGCTATTGCGTGTATCTTTTTAAGTAAATATATTGCCAAGTTAAGCATGATTCCAGCTACAAAATTAGTACCTTTCTTATTAATTATATTAGTAATAGGTGCGTACCAAAGTACAAGAAGTTTTGGTGATCTTGTTGCTTTTATTGTAATCGGATTATTAGGATGGGTTTTGAAACGGTTAGATTGGCCAAGAGCTCCGTTATTAATTGGCTTTGTTCTTTCACTATCTGCAGAACGATATTTATGGATTTCCATGTCTCGCTATGGATTTGAGTGGTTACAAAGACCTTCAGTTATCATTCTAGTAATCGTTATTTTAATTCTACTTGCAGGTGGAATTTTCCTTAACAGAACTAGTAAGAAGTCGCAGGAATCAGGAGGTATCACATCATGAGGCAAAATTATTATTCATTAATCTTTTCTATGTTTCTCATGCTAATTTTCCTTGTGGCATCTTGGTTAGCGTATAGTTTTAATGACCTTGCAAAGTTTTTTCCTTATACCATTGCTATTGGTGGTGCTATTTTAACATTTATCCATGTAATTTTGAGCATCGTAAAGATGGTTAAGGGGGAAAACGCTAGTAATGAAGAACAGCATGAAGAGGAAGGTTCTGTTCTTCGATATATGCTTTGGATAATTGGTTACATTGGTTTAATTTACATCATCGGCTTTTTAACAGCTACCACATTGTTCCTGGCTTTTTTCTTATATTTCGAAAGTAAATTTAGCGTATTGAAGACGGCAATCTCATTAGCAATTGTTCTCTCACTGATTCATATTTTCGCAAATATGATGAACTTATATTGGCCAGAGGGAGTTTTCCCATTATGGCCGTTTTAAATTAAAATTATAGAGGAGGAAAACTATGGATGCTGTTTTAAAAATACCATGTACCTATATGCGTGGAGGAACTAGCAAAGGATTGGTTGTCCGAGAAGAAGACCTGCCAGATTCAAAATCTGAGCGGGATCAAATATTGTTACGAATTTTTGGTAGTCCAGATAAACGACAAACTGATGGTATTGGAGGAGGCACTTCTCTAACAAGCAAACTTTGTATAGTTGGTAACCCAACGCATAACGATGCACATATCAATTATACATTCGGTCAAGTAAGTATTGATAAACCCGAGATTGACTACAAGCCTACTTGTGGGAATATGTCAACATGTGTTGGTCTATACGCGGCAGAGGAGGGCTATGTTAAACTAGTCGATCCTATTACTACTGTTAAAATCTATAACACTAACACGAAAAAGATGATAGAAGTAGATATCCCTGTAGAAAACGGAAAGGTAAAATACGATGGAGATTTTTCTATTGATGGTGTTCCTGGTACTGCTTCGAAAATGGTCGTGAATTTCGTAAATTCAGGGGGAGCTATTACAGGAAACCTGCTTCCTACCGGAAATGTAAAGGATGTTGTCACGATAAACGATGGTCGAGAGTTTGTCGTATCGGTAATTGATTGTGCAAACTTAGTTGTATTCGTTGATGCAGAGCAGTTCGGTTTAAGTGGTGCTGAAGTTGGTGATGAATTCCACCAAAACGATATAGCAACTACAATAGAAGCCATTCGCGTTGAAGTAGGGTTCAAACTTGGACTATTTCCTGACAAAAGTAAAGTTTCTCCTACATCACATGCGATACCAAAAATAGCATTAGTTGCCAAACCACAAAGTTATACGAATAAAACGGGTGAACATATAAAAGCAAGTGAGATTGATTTAGTTGGTAGATATATATCAATGGGAATTTTACATGAAGCGTTCGCAGTAAGTGGAGGTTGTGCACTTGCAGCTGCTTCACAAATCCCTGGATCTATCGTTAATCAAATCCTAAATGGAGTGATAAAAGATTCAATTAATATAGGTCATCCTTCCGGAATTATAAATGTAGAATCAACCGTTGTGGGAGAAGAGCCTAACTACTTAGTTGAAAGAGCTGCAATTGGTAGAACTGCTCGGAGAATAATGGATGGTTATGCCTATGTTCATAACTTAAAACATACAACAGCAAAAATGGAAACACATACGTAAATGATAATTTAATAACATACTTAAATTACACCGTTGACTTCATGGAGAGGGGGTTAATATGAAAACACAACAGTATCATGTCCTTCAATCACGATATCTTGAAGTCGGTAAAAAAGCTTTAATGAAGACTGGCGTACCAGAAGAACATGCTGACATTGAGATGAAATCTTTGCTGGAAAGTGACCTTCGTGGTGTATTTACACATGGAATATTTAGACTCCCTCGATATATCTAGAACAATTAAAGTCTCACTTTATTAATCCATCACCGAATATACAAAACGTAAATGAAAATAGCCTCGTGGAAATGATAGATGGAAATCATGGTATAGGGCCCGTAGTAAGCACTATTGCACATGAAAAGAGCCGTTAGAAAAAGTTTAAAACATGGTGTAGGTGTCGTTGGTGTACAAAAAAGCAATCATTTTGGTAGAGCTGCATATTTTGCCGAAATTGCAACTAAACAAAATCAAAATAGGAATTGTCTTTACAAATAGATCCCCTATCATAGCTCCAACAGGAAGTAATAAACGACTAATAGGTAACAACCCTTGGTCAGTTTCAGTTCCAACCACAGAAAACCCTATCACCCTAGATCAAGCCAATACAATTTAGTTTCTAAAGGAAAATTGAGGATAGCAAAACGTAATGGAGAATCTATACCACTTGGATGGGCACTTGATTCGTCAGGTCAACCAACTACAGATACCGCTGAAGCATTAAAAGGGAATGTTCTGCCCATAGGAGAGTATAAAGGGTATGGGATTGCATTGATGGTGGAAATTTTAAGTGGTGTTCTGACCGGTGCCGACTTTAGTACGAAAATGGTAGATCATGATGCAGACGGCAAAAGAAATGTTGGTCACCTATTTATCAGTTTAAACTTGGAGCATTTTACAGATCCAGTTACCTTTCAATCTAGACTAGCGGAACTTACTGATTCTATTAAAAATGCACCTCGAGTTAATGAAGAGCAAGAGGTTTTTCTTCCGGGAGAACAAGAAATGAGAGTTAAAGCTAACCAACAACCTGATCATGTATACCTTACAGACAGGAGTTATCAAGTTTTTAAGACTTTATGCAGGGATTATGTTTAATCAACATTGAGTATTCCATATGAGGAATATGTAAAAATAAATCTAAATGAATTCGGTGCAGATTATACTGGAACATAATTTGAACATGATTTTAAAAAATATACGCCCATTCTTAACCTATTAATCTCGTTTACAAACAAGTCATTTATTAATTTCTTTGGGAGATGATTTTCATGAAAATTGTCATACTTGATGATTGGAATAAAGTATATTCAAACCATGAACAAGTAGAAAGGCTAAAATCAATAGGCGAAGTTGAGTTGTATCATGATCACGTAAAAAGTGAAGATCAACTTATTAATCGATTACGTGATGCAGATATTGTTATTCCTATTAGAGAACGTAGTAAGTTTAGTAAGAGAGTGATCGAAAATTTACCTAACCTTAAATTAATAGCCCAAACTGGTACTGGAATTGCCCATATTGACAAAGAGGCAGCAAAACAACGCGGATTACCTATAGCAGTTACCCCGGGAGGTTCTACGGATTCAGTCGCTGAACTCACATTTGCACTAATGCTTTCTTGTATGAGATCTATTCCCTACGGTCAGGACAGAATGATGAAAGGTGAATGGCCTCCTATTATTGGTGGTGAATTAAGTGGTAAAACAATAGGGATTATCGGTTTGGGTAAAATCGGAACCGAAGTGGCTAGACGAGCTAAGGCTTTCAAAATGGAAGTCATTGCCTGGGGACCAACGTTAACAAAGGAAAGGGCTAATGAACACAATATCCATTACGTATCATTACAAGAGCTACTGACCAAATCCGATGTTATTTCTTTACACGTCCGACTTGTACCAGAAACGACACGCTTATTAACAAAGGAACATTTCCAACTAATGAAAGATACAAGCATCCTTATCAATACTGCAAGAGGAAAAGTTATTAATGAACAAGATTTAATTTGGGCTTTAGAAAATAATGAAATTGGAGGTGCAGGTCTAGACGTATTCGAGGAAGAACCAATCAGTCCGAACAATCCCCTTTTACAATTAAATGAAAAAGTTGTGGTGTCACCGCATATAGGTTGGACTTCAAAAGAGGTATTTGACCGTTTTTTAACTCTTTGTGTAGATAACATTGTTCATTTTGTCAATGGAGAGCCAGTGAACTTAAAGTAAATCAATAGAAGCATTCAATATTGCCATAAATTGATATAAGGAGAGACTGTTTAATGGGAAAATACGTCTTAGGTGTAATGAAAGGGGATGGAATTGGCCCCGAAATCGTTACAGAAACTGTAAAAGTAATAAAAGCAGTAGAATCCGTTTTTGATAATTTAAAATTTGAGCTTATAGAACTTCCGGTAGGATTGCATGCTTATGAAACATTCGGTTCAACCTTGCCTGAAGAGACGGTAAAACAGTTGAAGCAGTGTGATGCTGGTATTTTAGGACCATTAACTACGCACAGTTACGAGAAGGATAATCCAAATACTGTGAATGCAAGTGGATCGTTGCGAAAAAGGTTTGACTTGTACGCAAACATTCGTCCTGCTCGAACGTTTCCAGGTGTGCAAACTAAATACAGTGATATTGATCTCGTAATTGTTAGAGAGAACACAGAAGGAATGTATGCTGATAGAAATTTATACTACGGAAATGGTGAGTTTATGCCGGATCCAGATACTGTTTTATCAATGCGTGTAGTTACTAGAAAGGGAAGCGAAAGAATTTCCCGCGTAGGGTTAGAGCTTGCCAATGCAAGGAAGAAAAAATACGCAAGCTTAGTTCATAAGATGAATGTGCTGGACAAAGGATGCGGTTTGTTTGTTAATAGTGCCAAACAAATAGCAGAAACTTATCCAAAGGTTAAAATTGATGACTATCATGTTGATGCTTTTGCTTTACATCTAGTTCAACGACCAGAAGATTTTGATGTCATTATTACTACAAATATGTTTGGAGATATTTTGTCTGATTTAACAGCAGGATTAGTTGGCGGACTGGGCTTGGCTCCGGGATTAAACCTTGGGGACAATTTCATGTTAGCACAAGCTACCCACGGATCGGCACCAACTATTGCAGATCAAGGGATTGCTAACCCTTCAGCAGAAATCTTATCTGCGAAGATGATGCTTGAGTGGTTAAGTATACGAAATGACGATGAAACGCCATTGAAGGCAGCACAACTAATTGAGAATGCAGTTGATCACGTATTAGCCAAAGGTATTAAAACTCCTGACTTAAACGGGAAAGCATCAACATCACAATTCGGAGATGCCTTAGTTGAATATATCATTGGTAAATCTGTACCGATAAAGGGGGTCTCCTATTCATAGATTAGCAATTTTGTTTATCTAAATTCATTAATAATCTAAATTGGAAGGATGATGAAATTTGAAGACATTCGAAAATGAGACTCAATATGATGTGGTTGTAGTAGGAGCAGGTAACGCAGCACTTACCGCGGCTATTTCAGCAAAACAACGTGGTGCAAATGTATTAGTGTTGGAGAAATCTACCGAAGAATTAAGAGGAGGAAATACTAGATTTACAGGTGGAATATTTAGATGTACGTACAATAGCATGGATGAATTAGCCGAAATTGTTGGTGAGGACAATGATGTCTCCGATCAGGTAACAGCCACACCATATAGTGAAGAAGACTTCACTAATGATATACAACGTACAGCAGGAGGAAGAGCTGATTCCGAACTTACGAAAGCATTAGTTAGTCGTTCTTACCAAACCGTATTATGGATGTCTAAACTAGGAGTACCATGGGAATATAACCAAGGAGTGGGCACGGTTAAAACAGAAGGGAAGAAGACTGTATTACCATTTGGAGCAGCAGTTAGAGTTGTCCATGAAGGTGTAGGTCTTTCCCAAAAATTATTTGAAATTGCAAATAAAGAGGGTATTGAAATTTTATATGAAGCTGAGGCCAAGAAACTACTTGTTTCAGAAGATAATTCCGTTAAAGGTGTACAAATACGTACAAAAGAAGGAATTAAAGAGATTTCTAGTAACGCAGTAATTCTAGCAAGTGGAGGATTTCAAGCTAGTCCTGAAATGAGAACCGCTTATTTAGGACCTGATTGGTCACTAGTGAAAGTACGCGGAACACGTTTTAACACTGGAGAAATGATTCGATCCGCTTTCGAAATTGGCGCACAGCCTTACGGTGAATTTTCAGGAAAACACGCAACACCAATAAGTGCAGATGCACCAGATTATGGGGATTTAGCTTTAACGGATAGAACCAATCGTTTGTCATATCACTTTGGTATTATGTTGAATTTAGATGGAAAGCGGTTTGTGGATGAGGGCGAAGATAAAAATACTCACACATACGCTAAATTTGGAGAGAAAATTTTACAACAAAAGAACGCAATTGCCTTTCAACTCTTTGATCGCAAATCATTTGAACTATTAGAACCACGTTACTCTACAAGTACTCCGATAGAAGGCGACACGATTGCAGAAGTCGGAACACAATTAGAGGAAAAATATAAATTCATGGGCTTCAATAAGGAAGAGTTCTTAAAAACCGTTGAGGAATATAATCATGCTGTCCAAGGTGGAGAATTTAATCCTGATATTCTCGATAAAAAACATACATCAGGTTTGCAAATTAATAAAACAAATTGGGCACGAAAAATTAATGAAGGGCCTTTCCGTGTCTATCCTGTAACTGGTGGGATAACCTTTACTTTTGGTGGAGTTCGTATTAATACAGATGCAGAGGTACTTGATTCCTTGGACCGCCCAATACCTGGTCTATATTCAACAGGTGAAATGACAGGAGGATTTTTCTATCAAAATTACCCTATGGGTAGTGGATTAACACGGGGTGCTGTATTTGGTAAGACAGCAGGTGAAAAAGCAGCTATTCATGCAGCATCGAAAAGTGTTCATAGCTAATAGTTCTGTTGTTGTTACGATTTTAGTGTAAAGGAGATTATGGATATGTCTCAATTTAAAGTTCCATGTAGTGTATACCGCGGGGGAACAAGTCGTGGACTGTTTTTCCATAAAAAAGATTTACCTGACAATATAGAACAACAAAACCATATCTTTTTAACAGGTATAGATGCTTATAATTCAACCCAAGTAGATGGACTTGGTGGAGGTAATTCTCACACCAGTAAGGTTGTTGTTATTTCTCCCCCTTCTGTTGATGGAGTAGATATTGATTACACTTTTTATCAGATTGGTGTCGGGGAAGAAATTGTAGATGATAATGGTACATGTGGAAATTTAATGGCAGCAGTTGGTGCTTTTGCTATTGAGGAAAAGTTAGTAAAAGTTGAGGATGATGCTGATCAAGTTGATGTAACCGTTTATAATACAAACATTGAAAAGATAATTAGTTTAACAGTTCCTGTAGAAAATGGGAATGCAAAGGTAGAAGGGGATTACAAGCTACAAGGTTTAACAAAACCAGGAGCTAAATATCTATTAAATATTAATGAACCTGGTGGAGGAAAGACGGGAAAAACATTATCTTTAGGACCAAGACAAAAAGTAACTACTAAAAAAGCAACCTATGATGTTTCATTCGTAGATATTGTAAATCCGACTGTTTTTGTTTCTAGTACTGAACTTGGTATCAAAGGCGTGGAACCTAATCATGAATTAAGTAATAACCAAGAGCTTTTAGAAGAACTGGAAGCGATTCGTTGTGATATCTCAGTTAAGGCTGGAATGGCTCAAAGCATTGAAGAGGCTCATCAAGCTCCAGCTATTCCAAAGATTGGAATATTATCCGAACCACAAGATTATGTGACATCAGAAGGAAGACTTATAAAGGGTAATGAAGTTGATATTGTTGTGAAAATGCTTTCAATGGGACGTTTCCATCGTACATCGCCTGCAAGCTGTCTCTATAATATTGCTTCATCTACTTTATTAAGAGGGACCGTTCCAAATCAAATGTCCAGCTTTTCATCTAATAGTTATGAGCAGACAGTTAGAATAGGACATCCGGAAGGAATCGTTGAAGTTCGAGTGCGTTTAACAGAAGATGGTCAAGACATAGCTTTTGTTGGTCTTGATCGAACTGCTCGAAAGATTTTGAAGGGTGAGTTATACGTCCCTACACGAGATACAGATAAGAATATAAGCTAATATCTTTTAAGAGATTAATTGGAAATTAGTTTCTTATACTTGTTGAAGGTGGTGTTGAGGTAATTAACATCACCTCAACTCGTTTCGTTCTTATAATATTAACATCTTGTGCGTGGGATCATCTAAAGAGGGTGGATAGATGCGATTATTTTGGATAATCATAATATGTCAGACCTTATTTTCAATTGCTTTAAGAGGTTCAAGACCTATCGTTTCATTGTATGCAGACGTTATTGGTGCTTCTACCCTATTTATAGGATTACTAATTGCTTCATTTGCTTTTTTACCAATGCTCGTTGCTATACAAGCTGGAAAGTGGCTGGATTATTATGGTGCGAAGAAGATGACGATAATTGGCGGTACAGGCATGTTAATCTCGCTTGCTTTACCAGTATGGATTCCTACATTACCAGTTTTATTTATTAATCAATTATTAATTGGAATATCCCATGTTTGTGTTCTGATATCACTACAGAAAACCATAGGGAATTTAGATGGAAATAGAGATAAACTCATTGCATCTTTTAGTATAGCAGGGGCACTTGGTGAATTTTTAGGCCCACTTTCTACAGGTTTCTTATATGAAAATGCCGGATTTCAATGGACATTTTTCATAATGGCTTTAACAGTTATTGCAGGGGTAATCTGTATTTTTTTTGCTACTATAACTGACCAAGCGAAAATTGTGGAAAAAGAAAGTCATATTAACAATGGCACATGGCGTTTGCTCAAAGAAGCTAACTTAAGAAACGCTTTAATTATTAGTGGTTTAGTTTTATATTCAAAAGATTTATTTATCGGTTATTTCCCGGTTTACGGGAATAGCATTGGGCTTAGTCCATCAGAAATAGGGATAGTGATTTCAATGCTATCGGCAATCGCCGTAGTTATTAGATTTCTCCAGTTTATTCTCGTTCAGCATTTTGGAAGATCTATGCTGATGATGGTTACATTAATTATTAGTGGAATAGCCTTTTTATTTATTCCTTTAACCGAAAACTTTATTATTTTAATGCTTCTATCTTGTCTGCTTGGTGTAGGACTAGGATTAGGGCAACCACTAAGTATTGTCTATACTCTAAATGTTAGCGACCCGAAAAGGCATGGCGAGGTTTTAGGATTAAGATTAACCTTTAATCGTGGCTCGCAATTTATAGCGCCTTTTATTTTTGGTATCATTGGGCAAGTAGGCGGAATGATTGCTGCCTTTGGAGTTAGCGGAATCTTCCTTTTAATCGGTTCTTATTTCACCCGTATGAAAGATGATGATAGTTCATCTAGTGATAGTAGGGAAGGAAAAAAATAAAATGTTGGCCTTTACTTATCGCTACTAGATTTAAACGAGCATTTCCTTGATACATAGGTCTATTATTTGGAAGTGTATAGTTTACAAGGTTATACAAAAAATAATGAAAATGAATGGAAAAGAATTATGTGTTTAAGGGTTATAGTTGTAGCTTGTGTTTAATTGATAAGATAAAAGATCTTAAGAATAAATAATCATAAACTGGAGTTGTCGTACGCGGCAGCTCCAGTTTATGTTGAAAATTTGATTTTTACACTACGAAAATCAATGATGTTCAAACAAATCAAATGGATTAAATTTACTTTTTAAATAAATTTTTCAATTTTTGGTGTACTAACTTTATTAGGGAAACAATAACCTTTTTAAAAAGGGGTTAATGGCGAAAACGTCTTATTAAAATCCCAAACATATTAAGGAGGTAAATTGATGAGCAAAATCTTTAAAAAAACCTTTTGTCTTTCACTTGCTATTTTATTATTGTTAAGTGCACCAATTACCTATGCTTGTGATGTCTCAGGAAAAGATGATATTGACAGCAACATGGATCTACCGAAACTTGTAGAAGGAGATGATTCTGACTTCGAAAGTGTTCCTTTAATTGAAGGAAGTAAAAATGTTTCAAAGCTTAAAGAAAGTGCTGATGTAGCCCTAAAAGAGATAGACAATGTACCAGTTACGGCAGCTGATGTATATGCACATAAAGGTTATGCCTATTTAGGAACCCATTATTTATGGTCAGATTCTAATGAAGGTGTACGAGTCTTTGACTTAAGTGACCCAGAAAATCCCGAAGAAATCTCTGTTTTTGCAAATGATATGCCTGGAACATGGACAGAAAAAGTTATCGTTAAAAGTGTAAATACACCTCATTTTAAAGGTGACTTAGCAGCCGTAAGTGTCCAGCGGTTTAATAACGAGGCAGAGCGGGTAGGGACTATATTATACGATGTCACGGATCCACTAAATCCAGAAAAACTAGGATTCTGGGAATTACCATACGGTAAACGTGGAAACGGGACACATGAATTATATTTAACTACCCAAGGTAATCAAGTTCTTCTATTAACTGCAAATTCAGGGGCTTATAGAAGTACAGGAGGAGAAATACACGACTTTGTCATTGTGGATGTAAGCGATCCAGCCAATCCAAAAGAGTTGTATCAGTTTAATCCAAGTGAAGCTGTGGATCATGAAAACTATAGATTTACAGATGAACATGGTGTAGAAAGGTATGCCACTGCTCATAGTGTCATTGCTGATACAACAGGGAATTATGCATATGTATCTTTTTGGGATCTCGGAACAGTAATATTGGACATTAGTGATCCGGAGAATACTATTTACCTTGGAAGAACTAGTTATGAACCAAACGTACAAGGTGCTGCTCATTCATCTGCATTAGCCAAAGGAGGCACAATCCTAATAGAAACGAGGGAAGTTTTTAATCCTAATCGAGATGGGTATGAAGCTGGTTGGGGTTATACGAGAATTTATGATATTAAAGATAAATCCAACCCTGTATTATTAAGTTCGTTTAGAACAAGCAACTCTATTACCCAAGGACATGGATTCCCGGGCTGGACTGTTCATGATCCTAAAGTAAGAGGAAATACACTTTACCTTTCACATTATTTTGATGGAGTTCGTGTCGTTGACATTACTGACCCAGCCAACCCTAATGAGATTGGCTCATATGTTAGACACAATGCAAATGTATGGGGTGTATTTGTCGATAGAAACTATGTTTTAGTATCGGATTTATGGAATGGTCTCCAAGTTCTCCAAAATAATGCGAAAGACTAAAAATGATTTAACTTTTCAAAAAGGTAAGGGGGCGTTCCATACGCCCCTTTATTTTTATTCTTTACGATACATCCTATCAACTACACATGAACAAAAATTAGGATAACATTCTGTGAGACTAGGAAACAAAGAAAAAGAAAGATCAGTATTCCTTCTTAATGAGAAAAATGCACTTATCCATATTAATGCCTAATTATTATACTTCAATCCCCGAATCAATTATAATAATTGAATTAGGGGGTGTTTGTTATTCAACATGAGAATCGTAATAAAGTATTAAAAAACCCAACAGGAAAAGAACGATTAGGATTAGCCTTTTTACTCGGTATGCTTTGTATGTTAGGACCGTTTAATATAGATATGTACCTGCCGAGTTTTCCAGAAATTTCTCAAGATTTAAACGCTCAACAGTCTCTTGTTCAATTGAGTTTAACTGCTTGTTTGTTCGGGTTGGCTGTAGGGCAACTTATTGTCGGGCCGATAAGTGATGCAAAGGGACGGAAAAAACCGATATTACTATTTATTAGTTTATTTTCATTGGCTTCCATACTTTGTGCACTTGCCCCGAATATTACGACATTAATTATCGGAAGGTTTTTACAAGGTTTCACCGCATCAGCAGGGATTGTGTTATCACGGGCGGTCGTTCGTGATGTGTTCACAGGAAAAGAATTGACGAAGTTTTTTGCTTTATTAATGGTTATTAATGCAACTGCACCGATGATAGCCCCAATTAGTGGAGGTGCGTTATTACTATTACCATTCGCATCATGGCATACGGTATTTGTCTTTTTAGGTATATTAGGTGTTGCTATCGTAATGATTGTTGCTTTTAAATTAAAAGAAACGTTACCAGAAGAAAATAGGCAGCCAAGCTCACTCGGAAATTCTCTTCATACGATGAGAAGCTTATTGAAAGATACTTCCTTCATCGGCTACGCAATGGTAGTCTGTTTCATTCAAGGTGGAAGCTTTGCCTATGTGGCAGGTACACCATTTGTATATCAGGATATTTATCAAGTCTCACCACAAGTGTTTAGTATTTTATTTGGGATTAATGGCATAGCCATAATATCAGGAAGTTTTTTAGTCGGGCGTTTAAGTGATATCTTCGAAGAAAGAAGCTTACTACGTACAGGTGTCTTAATTTCAGTAAGTGCGAATGCAGTTTTACTGTCAATGGCAATTATCAAAGGACCGCTATTTATGATTGTGATACCGATTTTTATCCATATGTTAACAATTGGTATTATTTTAACGAGTACGTTTACACTAGCAATGAAACATCAAAGCCATCGTGCAGGAAGTGCTAGTGCTTTATTAGGTATGTTCCCTTTAGTAATGGGAGCAATCGTAGCTCCAATTGTTGGAATTGATGAAACAACTGCTATTCCGATGGCTACTATTTTATTTAGTTGTTCATTTATAGGCTCCATCGCTTTCTTTACATTAACGAGAAATGAGAAGAGACATACAAAAGAACTTGAAGCAGTTCCCGGGAGTTAAGAGAATCATTCCTTATGGCACACAATATGATTAGAATGAAGACTATGAATATATCAATAAAAGTGCGCTCAATATGACGGTAAGTAAAAGTAGACAAGGGGAGGATAGGTACCCCTGTATGATTAGAAATATAACAATGGAAAGGACCAGCTCACTACAGTTGGTCCTTTTCCATAATATAAAACTTAATAAAAGGTTTCTATTCGTTAAAGGGCAAAGCACATATATGTTAAAACATTATTACATCGTGAGATATACGAAGGAAGATATCAAGTTGGACTGTTGATTGAACAACATAATGGAATCCTGTTTTATTTAATTACATACTCATTAAATCAACCACTGAAGGAATTATGTGGTTGACTAATGATTTTTCGAAAGCAGCAATTCAACTTATAGGTCCAGGTCAATGCCTGCGACTAGTCTGGTGGTTTTATCGTTTCACCTTCTATTCCTTTATTTATATACAATTACGTCTTCATTTTCTACTCGTACTTTAAAGCTGGCCAGACGCTTATTAGGGTTGGCTAGCATTCTACCTTCGTCTTTTATATCAAATTCTCTTCCATGCCATGGACAACGAATAATTTCACCTTTTCGGCAGTAATGGTAGTCCCCTGGTGTACTATCTTCAGTTGTCGCTCCACATATCATGCCCTTATCAAGTGGAGCCCCTTGGTGGGTACATTGGTTAAGAAAAGCATAGAATTCACCATCTAAAGTTCGGCAAATTAAGACATCCTGTTTTCCAAAATGAGCCGCTTTCATTTCACCAGGCTCCAATTCTGTTGTTTTACATACAACTTGTTCTTTCATCTTTAAAACTCCTTTGAATTAGGTAGTTTTGGATAAAATGATTTTGCATTCTCTGCGAAAATTTTCTTTTTCAGCTCTAAATCCAAATTCGGTAATGCACGAGTTGGTGAATCATAGTCCCAATGTGGGTAATCAGTAGAGAAGCATAGAATTTCATCGGTTCCCATTTGTTCAATAAGAGACATGAACTCTTGTTTTGTTAGTTCCTCTGCTGGTTGCGTTGTCACTCGAATTTGTTCTTTAAAAATATCACTGGGCTTTCGCTTCAACCAAGGAACTTCATGGCGCAAATCTCGGTATTGCTGGTCCATTTTCCACATAATATGAGGAACCCAAGTAAATCCACCTTCAATCATCATTAATCCGAGATTCGGAAATTTATCAAATACACCATTAAAAATCATATTTGTAACTTGTTTCATATGAGCAGTAGAAATTAAGGTGTGCCACTCAATAAAATACCTTGGCCATTTTCCGTAATAAACAGGTGGTTCATTATGGTGCATACCAATCATTAAATTATGTTTTTCTGCAGCTTCAAAAATAGGGTGATAAAATGGATCGCCCCACATGATGTCATCAATAGGCAGTAAAACCTGGACCATCTTTGGATGGGATCCAACTCTATTAATCTCTTTGACTGCAGCGTCACGATCCTGTGCTGCGATATGCACAGATCCATATAAACGTTCATCTCTTTCTAACCACTCTTCAATTTGCCAATTATTGTAGGCAGATGCTAATGCTGTTGCCATTTCATACCAACCGTGCATAGATGATGGTGAAGGGTCTAGAGCACTCGTTAATATGCCAAACTCATGACCGATATCATCTAACAATTGTTTTTGCATAAATGCTAAGTCTGTTCCAGCAGGTTTGCCATCCGGTATTTTCGCATCTGCTCGATCTACACCAGCGACAGTGGGCTGGGTATATGGCATATGTTTTTCTTGTACCCAATGACAATTTTGAATGTAATGTTTAAAAGGTTCATCTAAGTACTTCAGTATATCCTTATATTGGACGCGTTCGTGTATATCTGTATCTACGATTCGAATGTGTTCTTTACCCATCGCACATACCTCCGTTCATTTAAAATTTATAATATTGTAAATTTTATCAACACATCAATTAAAATCCAAACCCACTGAGATGCGTTGAGTACCATTTAGCTAGCTCAGTGAACGTCAGTGAAGCTCAGGGAACGCCAGTGACACTTTCTTAACTTTTATAAATCTATCGATTGTAAAGAAATAGGGAAATAGCGAAAATGCGAAAAAGGAAGAAGTTAGCTAAAGGATGGATTTTGGAATCTAAAAAGACATTTGGGATTTTATGTTAAAATAAATTTTGAAGGAGAATTACAATTTTTAAGTTATATAAAGTTTTTATAGAAGGTTGAAAACTGGTACGATTTTCATCTTCTTTTTAGGAAACGCACGAAAGAAGATAAATGCTTTTTGTTAAAACAATTGTTCTATCGGGCAGGTTAACGAATTTTCAGGAGGGAAAATATGTTGCAATTATGGGTCAATGAAGGTGAATTACGAAAAATGATAGTAGGTTTATGTATTGTAACTTTCATAGCAACTGTTGCTATAATTCTTATTGCTAAAGAAAAACATAATAAAACGCCATATATGTGGTTGATTGCACACTTCATTATCGGAGCTTTATCATTGGGTTGGGGATTGAATTCCCTTAACCCAGAACTCTATACTTCATGGCAACAGTCGATAGCACTACAAACTTTTACAGTTCAAATGTATTTTGTGGCTTTTGGTTGGATTATAAGTGTTGTTTGCTTAGTAGTGGGCGTAAGCCTTTTCCAAAAATAAGCTGGTTTATTAACGGGGGCGATTGCATGGATGAAGCAACCATTATGACGACCACGTTATTTACAGACTTCTATCTGAAGGATTTCGGCGTTATAGTCATTAGAAACTTTTCATCTATTTAATTGAAACGAATTGTCTCCTAAAACCTATCCATGGGAGGGATATAATGAAAAAAGGAATTATTGGTGTTTTATTGTTTGTAATTATGGCGGTTTCATCTTTTGTTTATTTAGAGAATAATAAAAAGACTAATTCATATTCAACACCAGAACAAGCCCTCAGTAATGTTAAAAATCCTAAATTTGATGTTTTGGAAATCATTGACACAAAATTTTACGATAATGTTGCTTATGTTTTCTTCTATTCAGAAGTAGATATACCTAAAAACTATTTAGCCACTGGAAAGATAAAAAAGAATAAATATGGTTGGCAGTTTGACGAAATAATTGGTGTCGGAAATATTGATAATGATAATACTGGACTGCTTTCAGGTAAGGGTGAATACATTATTGGATTGGCCTCAAAAGAAGTAGATAAAGTGATGTTTGGAACTCATGAGGTTGACATTATACCTCTGGATAATCAAGGTATAAAAGCATGGTTATTTCACGGTTTAGAATCTAACAACTTGAATCAAGCCGATTTCGATATAAAGTATCTTGATAAAGAAGGTAATGAATTACCTTAGCAAACAGCAAGTATGAGGCAAATTCTGAAATAAAAATAAGCAATATTTAGTGGAAATGAAATTGGGGATATATTTCTTAAATCCTTATAGATAAACGAAAAGGTATTCAATAACTAATTTAAAGCATGAAACTACAACTTTGTACGGGTGTGGAGGGAGTTATGAGCAAGAGAACTGTAATTGGAACTTTGGTTATAATGGCATTCATAGGTTTGTATCTTGTATATCAAAATCACCAGCAGCTACCGACAGAAAACGATGTATTAAAACAGTTAGGTAATTGGTCTAAACCTGTTAATATTTTGACAATTGAGAAGATTGATGGGGAATGGATCACTTTTTTTAGAGATAGTGAACAATTGTACGTTGGATTCTTAAAGCAAAACTGGCTAGGTCAATGGAATCTTAATGAAAGTCTTGATAAAGGAGGGGTAATTGGAGAAACCCCAATTCAACCTATTCCTGAAGAAAGAGCCGGCATAATATGGGGAGTTTCCGGTTTATCAAAAGGAGATGACCAACTTTTTCGTTTATATTATGGAATGATTTTAAATTCGGAAATAGACAAGATTACTTTATCAGTTGGCAATGAAATACCAAAAAATGTCCCTATGTTCAAATCTGAAGGAAAACGTTTTTTCCTTATAAAAAAAGAGAAAAAAGATACAGTTCCATATAAGTTGCGAGCATATTCAAAAGGAGAGGTTATTGCACATGAAAGTTAAATCCTAATATCATTTGGTTTTTTCATTTATTGCATCGTGGTTAAAGAAAGATAAAGCATATCGAGATGTGTTACTTACTATTGCCGTGGTTCACTCCTTTTTATCTCAAAGCTGATATTGATATACAAGAAAGGAGAAGTACAAAAAGAATAGCTTATTGAACATGGGAAGCTTTAATCATTTCCCAGGCAAGCGCAGTTTTTGACAAAAAGATACACACATTCTATTAAATAAGTAGAGGATGCGCTTGCCTGAAACATCACGGAACCAAAATCCCTATCGTGCTTTTTAAGGCTTTAAAAAGATACGACGATAATGCGTAACCAGTCATAAACAATAAAAGATCCCGTAAAGCTAATGACGATTATTGATTAGTCCACATGTAGCGGATAAAAATAGGACTGCCCATCCAACTATAAAGGTGGCAGTCTTTTTACATGGTACGTTTTACTGGCGTCTATGGGTAGTATATAATAGGGTGTCAAAGAAGGAAAGATGGGAAGTGCCTATGAGTAAACGAAAGAATAATGGATATAAAAAATCGGAAAAAAAACGCAAGCAATCGAATAAACCATTCGGGAAAAAGAACTCACCATCAGCTGCTCGAAAGGGTGACAAAAGTAAGCATCCAACAACTAATAAGCGTCATCCTGATAAAACCGTAACCGCAGAGGTCACCTGCACAGGCCTTTCTAATACGGGGAAAGGCATTATCCAGTGGGAAGGAAAACAATTAGAGGTAGAGCATCTATTGCCAGGTGAAACGGCTGAGATAACTGTGTCGACGAAAGGGCGTTATGTTAACGCGGAACTAAAACGAGTATTAACCCCTTCTAAAGAGCGAATTAAACCAATGTGCTCGTATTATTATGACTGTGGAGGGTGTCAACTGCTCCATATGAACGAGCAGGCGCAAACGCGTTTCAAGCAAGAAACAGTGGACAAATTGATGAAACCGTTCGGGAAACCAGAACCCATTTTAACTATGGACCATCCGTATGATTACCGGAACAAGAGCCACACGACATTTGGACTAAACAAGGAACGACAAATTATTGGTGGGCTTTACGCTCAGAATAGTCATAAGCTTATTTCAATGGATGGGTGTCTTATCCATGATCCGAAAGCGGACGAGATCTGGCAAACCATTAGAGACATGATGAAGTCCTTTAAAATGCAGCCTTATAATGAAGATACTGGACAAGGCTTCCTCCGTCACGTGCTGGTAAAGGTTGGCAAGGTCAGTGGTGAGATTATGGTTGTGCTTGTTGTAGCTTCACCTATATTTAAGGGGAAAAACAATTTTATCAAAGCTCTCAGGAAGGCTCACCCAGAGATTACGACTATCCTTATGAACGTCAATAACCGGAACACGAGTATGGTTTTAGGAGATCAGGAAAAGGTACTGTTCGGTAAAGGAACCATAACAGACATCCTTTGTGGAATGAAGTTTGAAATATCCGCTAAATCCTTTTATCAAATCAACCCGGTCCAGACGGAGAAATTATATGGAAAAGCAATTGAAATGGCCCAGTTGACTGGAAAGGAAACTGTAATTGATGCGTACTGTGGTATCGGAACCATCGGTCTGATAGCAAGCCGGAAAGCTGGCAAGGTCATTGGTATAGAGCTGAATAAGGATGCTGTTCGAGACGCTATTCGCAATTCAAAACGCAACGACGTAAAAAATGCCCGTTTCTTTCAAGGTGATGCCGGGGAATTCATGGTCAAAATGGCAGCACGCGGTGAGAAAGCAGACGTAGTCATTATGGATCCACCACGAAGCGGGAGTGATGAAGCGTTCTTGTCTAGTGTAGTGAAACTTAAGCCTAAGCGTGTAATTTATGTGTCCTGTAATCCTGAGACGCAGGTGCGGGATATGAAATATTTAGCTCAAAACGGCTATGAGGTTAAACGAATTCAGCCAGTGGATATGTTTCCACAGACGGTGCATGTAGAAACGGTCGCCGAGATAGTGTTGAAGTAAGAAGCAGGAGCTTGACAGACCCTTCTTTTTAAGTCTATCAATGTTAATTATTCAGTATAAGGTCTGATTATGGACGTAACTCTTATATATTGTATAAATAAAGGATACTGAGCAATCAAACAACAGCTAATTGGATTACCTTTGTGAAACATAAGTAACGGAGCTTTTCTCTTAGAAGGATAAGCTCCTTTTTTTAAAAGAAGAATAGGACTATATAAGGTAACGGAATCTTGTGCTGACGATACAGGTTAGTTGAGTTTGTATAAAGAAGAGTAAAAATTGAGGAGGATTTACCATTTACCGGAAATCCATATAGATGTTCTATTAATGTGTTGATAAAGCAATTATATGAAGGAATTAAACAATAATCGTAGAATAAAACCACTGGGACTATTTCAATGGACTGTATGTAGGTATAGGTGCTTGGCTAAAAACATTAGGGAATCGGAACCACACATACGAAGGAACGAGCAAAGAAAGGATTGATACAAATTTTTTTGACGGCAATGTTTTCTTGTTAGAATTCGGGTTACTTAGTAGTTGCTCGCTCTCATTTTAATTGCATTAAAACTAAACTAAAAACCTTTACAACCTTAATCGTGAAGGAGGGTATTCAGCGGTACAGAAAAAAGAGCAGGTGGAATAGCCTGAACTTTATGTGGAAAGGATTAAGTATTACAAAAAAGTTAGGAGAATAGTTAATGAATAATAATAATTCAAAAAATCGAAGTTCTGTTTTTAATGATATAAACCGTGCCCCAAATCGTGCAATGATACGGGCAATGGGGATTAAAGATGAAGATTTTAATAAGCCTTTTGTGGGAATTGCGAGTACATGGAGTGAGGTTACACCATGTAATATACATATTGATGAATTGGCTAGAAAAGCAAAAAACGGTGCTTTAGATGCAGGGGGAACTCCTTTTATTTTTAATACGATTACAGTTTCAGATGGAATCTCTATGGGGACAGAGGGAATGCGTTTTTCCCTGCCTAGCCGTGAAGTCATTGCGGATTCTATAGAAACAGTTGTAGGCGCTCAGAACTACGATGGGGTAGTTGCAATTGGGGGATGCGATAAAAATCTGCCAGGGTGCATGATTGCGATAGGGCGTTTGAATTTACCTGCCGTTTTTGTTTATGGGGGAACGATTCGACCAGGAAATGTAGATGGAAAGGATATAGATATTGTTTCCGCTTTTGAAGCAGTAGGGAAATATAATAATGGAGATATTGAACGCGATGAACTCCATGAAATCGAATGTCATGCTTGCCCAGGTGCCGGATCATGTGGAGGTATGTACACAGCTAATACAATGGCATCCGCAATAGAGGCTATGGGAATGAGTCTTCCTGGAAGTTCATCAAATCCTGCAGAGACAGAAGAAAAATTAGAAGATTGTATCGAAGCAGGAAAAGCTGTTATAAATCTTTTAAATAAAGAAATTACTCCTAAAGATATCATGACGAAGAAAGCCTTTGAAAATGCGATTACGGTTGTAATGGCACTTGGAGGGTCAACTAATGCAGTTCTTCATTTATTAGCATTGGCTCATACAGTTGATGTTGATCTTAATTTAGATGACTTTGAACGTATTCGTAAAAAAGTTCCTCATATAGCAGATTTAAAACCAAGTGGTCGCTATGTAATGGAAGATTTATCTGATGTGGGTGGAGTACCTGCCGTAATGAAGCTGCTTCTTGATAAAGGACTACTTCATGGGGATTGTTTAACTGTAACTGGTAAGACAATAGAGCAAAATTTATCAGAACTTCAGCCTTTAAAAGAGGGACAGGACATTATCTCCTTTGAAAATCCAAAGCGTGAGACAGGGCCATTAGTTATTCTAAAGGGTAATTTGGCTCCTGATGGTGCAGTAGCAAAAATGTCTGGGTTAAAAGTTAAAACAATAACAGGGCCTGCCCGTGTTTTTGATTCAGAGACAGATGCAACAAATGCCGTTTTAAATAATGAGATTAACCCAGGGGACGTTATTGTGATTCGCTACGTTGGTCCTAAGGGGGGCCCTGGAATGGCAGAGATGTTATCGATAACTGCAATTGTAGTTGGAAAAGGACTCGGAGAAAAAGTTGGCTTAATTACAGATGGCCGCTTCTCAGGTGGTACACATGGATTAGTAGTTGGTCATATCTCTCCCGAAGCACAGGTTGGTGGTCCAATTGCATTAATTCGAGAGGGCGACATAATAACCATTGATAGTGAATCACAAGAACTTTCTGTTGATGTTTCTTCAGATATGTTTAATGAAAGATTAAAGACATGGAATCCACCAGAACAAAAATTAAGGGGAATTTTATCCAAATATGCTAAGTCAGTCTCATCAGCTTCAAAAGGATCAATAACCGATTAATTGAGGAATAGTAAGAAAAAGCTGGCAGGTTTTAAGGAGAAGGTTTAATGGGCTATAATTTAATTGATTTTGCAAATGAGGAAAAAGGAAAAATTAATAATTTTGATTCTAACAATACTGAATGTATTAAAAAAATAATTAGAAAAGCAATTGTTTTTTATGCCTTAAAATCTTATGAGGAAGTTGAGAAACACCATTTAGGCTCTATTAGAATTTTACATATACACTCTATTGTGGAAGAAAATCTCCTATCCAAAATTGTATATGAATTAAGAAACAGTCAGCAAGATTTGAATATTGAAGGTGTATATGAAGGTTATGTTATTAGGGACTACTAAGGGGTTTTGATATGCCTCCATTTTTTATTAGTGTTTATGAATCTTCATCCAAGGATGATTACCGAGCAGATTACAATAGTAAAAAGATATAAGGAGATACATTTCTTAAAAGGTATGATATATGGTAACTAAAACTTACTAAATCTAATTTGTTTAAGGATACTTTTTTTGAAGAAACCAATAAACAAAAATAGAACTTCCACATAATTGGAAGTTCTATTTTTTTATTTGATTAGTATCAATATAGAGAATAAAAAAATGAAACTATTTGTTCCCTTTTTAAAAATGTGGTTTACAATATTCCGTTAGTGTGATATTATCAAAAACGAAAATAATTCAAAAAATTTAGTTAATTCAAAATATTAAATCACTTCAAATTACTCGATGTTTATCTTCAATGAGTCAGAACAGATTATACTTACATAAAGGATAGGAGGGAGTAAAATAAAAGATGTCATAATAGTTGGTGGTGGTATTGCTGGGTTATCTGCTGCTTGGCGTCTTAAGCACCATGACATTCTACTATTAGAATCTAATTGTCGCGTTGGGGGGCGTATACGCTCCGAAAGACGTGGGTATCATTGGTTAAACTGGGGCGGACATGTATTTGCTGGCGATGGTTCAGCTTCAGATGAATTATTTAGATCTGTAGGGATAGAAGCACGAACCGTACCCGGTGTTTTATCTGGCATGTATATGAATGGGAAACTACTTACAGATGGTCGAGTTGAAACATATCCTTTTAAGATTCCTATGTCATGGAAAGCTAGATTTTCTCTAATACGTGCTGGTGCTAAAGTACGTGCAGCTGTTTTCAAATATGGAAAAGTAGCTAGTCAACGGCCAGGAGAAGACAGTAGAGTTCATCAACAACGAATCTTTGACTTTATGAATGATCAGACCTTTTCCGATTTTTTGGGTGAATTACCCATGGATGCTGATGCTATTTTTCGACCTACGGTTAGCCGCTCCACTGGAGACCCTGAAGTAATATCTGCAGGTGCAGGTGTAGGGTATTTTTACATGATTTGGAACAAAGATGAAGGATTGGCTAAAAATATTCTTGGCGGACCATCAACGCTCACAGAAACTATTGCAACAGTATTAGGTAATCAAGTTCAACTAAATGCAAATGTAAAACAAGTTGTACAAGACACAAACTCTGTTAAAGTAAGCTACTCTCAACATGGGACAGAGTATGAAGAAGAAGCACGCTATGTAGTTCTTGCTACCCCCGCACCAATCACACGAAAAATAGCAGTAAATATTAAACCGCAAGTTGGTGAAGCTCTTGATAAGATTGTTTACGGCCCTCATGTAAGCGCTTCCTTTTTAACTAACGAAACGGGTCCACAAGTTTGGGACAATTTATATTCTATAGCTACCCCTAAAAAATCATTCGATATTCTTATCCATAACTCTAATCTAATCCATTCACTTAAAACCGAAAGACAACCAGGCAGTAGTTTCATGACATTTTCTCCCGCTCAACGTGGTCATGAGCTAATTAACAAAACTGACGAAGAGATTATACAAACGTATATAAAGGATCTTAATGATATATTTCCAGGTATTCGTAATCATATAGTTGAAGCTGAAGTAAATCGATGGCCATTAGGATCTGCCTATGTATTCCCAGGTCGTGCAAAACTACAATCGGTTCTAACGGAGCCTTCTGGCAGGTTGTTCCTAGCGGGAGATTACTTAGGTTCACTTTATACTGAAACAGCAGTCCAGACGGGTTTCAATGCAGCACAAAATATTAATAGCTTATTAGGAACCTGCAAACAAGAAAAAAACTCACCTGATGTTGCCCGTTATGTTTATTAGAACTGTGGGAATAACAATATATTTCGGGAAAGGTGAAATTTGTAAAATTAGCGGCTATCAGAAAAACGGAGACTACATATTATCAAAACCTTAAATATTTCTCTCAGAAAAGGGCACGAGGATAAATGATGTTCTTTAAGACCAATTTGGTCTAAAGATAGATATAAAAAATTTGGAGGGAGTGTTGAAATTTGGCACAATTTAAAGGAGTTTATGTTGCCATAGTAACACCATTTACAGATTCTTACGAGGTGGACTACAGTGCATTGAAAGAACACGTGGATTGGTTGATCAGTGAAAAGGTTGATGGGATTGCACCATGTGGCTCTGTTGGAGAGTATGCGTCATTGACTTCAGAGGAAAGAAAACAGGTAATCGAGACGGTTGTAAATACAGCCAACGGAAGAGTCCCTGTTATTGTAGGTACAGGTGCTCCCACAACAAAAGAAGTGGTAGAATGGGCACGATTTGCTAAATCTGTTGGAGCTTCAGGATTGATGGCTTTACCGCCTACAGTCTATAACCCAACTAAAGAAGAAGTCAAAGCCCATTATAAGGCATTGAATAGTGTTGGATTACCGATTATTGCTTATAATAATCCCTACGATTATAAAGTAGACTTGACACCTGATTTGTTAGCAGAGATGTCTGACCTTGATAACCTGATAGGCGTAAAGGAATTCTCACAGGATGTCCGTCGTGTTCACGAAATTTTGGAAAAAACAGATTTAGAAGTTTTGGTCGGTTGCGACGATTTGGCATTGGAAGGTGCTATCGCAGGTGCGACTGGTTGGATTGCTGGATTTACAAATTCGTTCCCAAGAGAAAGCGTGAAGCTTTTCGAATTATCTGTTCAAGAAAGAGTAAAAGAAGCATTGGAAATATACCGGCCTATGTTGCCATTATTTCGTTATGATGCAAAACCGGAACTTGTCCAGGCGATCAAATATTCGCTTCAATTAGCAGGTAAACCTGTCGGACCAACTAGGGCACCGAGATTACCTCTTAGTGAAGAAGTATACAACTTGATTAAAGCAGCACATGAAAAGGCCGAGCAAACACGTTCTTTGGTATAGTTTCAATGTGGTTGGAGCAGAGATTGACCGGGGATTACGGTTAAATTTGAATGCTGAATACCGGGAGGAGTTTTTGTAATGGCTTTAGTAATCAGTAAAAACTGGATTGGTGGCGAATGGTCAATCCCTATGAATGGAAAAACGATAATAAATAACCCTTCAAATCTACAGGAGCAAGTAGGTACTGTCAATCTATCAGACGAATCTGATGTGCTCCAAGCAGAAGACGCAGCAAGAAAAGCCCAAAAAAAATGGGCAAAATTAACCGGAGCCGCCAGAGCAAATTATTTAAATAGAATGGCCGATGGTTTGAAGGAGAATTTAGAAGAATTAGCAACTTTAGCTAGCTCTGAAATGGGGAAACCAATTGGTGAAATGAAGGGAGAGGTTAACCGTGGTATTCACCTACTGAGATATTATGCGGGTGAAGGGGTACGATCAAACGGAAACGTTATTCCTGCTAGTGATGTCAATGTAATGCAATATACTAAAAGAGTACCAATTGGTGTCGTTGGTATCATTACCCCATGGAACTTCCCAGTTGCTATCCCAATTTGGAAATTAGCACCGGCCCTTATTTGTGGTAATGCATTGATTTGGAAGCCTGCAGAAATTGCATCACTTACAGCAACGAAAATGGTAGAGATTTTTGAAAAATCAGGATTACCTGCAGGTGTACTGAATCTTGTTGTTGGTAAAGGTAGTGATGTTGGAAAAACACTACTAGAAAAGGTGAACTTGAACGCTGTCAGTTTCACAGGTTCTTCGGTAACTGGTAGTCTTGTCGCACAGACATGCGCCAAACGGAACATAAAATATCAAACAGAAATGGGTGGCAAAAACGCTGCAGTTGTCATGAATGACGCCGATTTAGAAAAATCGATTCCGATGGTCCTTAGTGGTGCTTTCCGATCAGCAGGTCAAAAATGTACTGCAACCAGCAGAATTATTGTTGAAAGTGGCATATACGATGAGTTTATTGAAAAAATTCAAAAGGGTGTTGCTGAATTAAATGTAGGTCCTGCTTTAGAAGAAAATACTTACCTTGGACCAGTAGCATCTAAGATTCAGTTTGACAAAGTAAAATCTTATGTTGATATCGCTCATAAAGATACGACGATTGTTGCTGAGCCTAAGCTATCAATTAATTCCGAAGGTTACTATGTTTCACCTATCGTTGTGACAGGTGCAGACAGTGATCACCAACTTGTTCAGGAGGAAATATTCGGTCCAATGGCAACTATCCTTAAGGCTAATGATTTTGATGATGCAATTCGTTTATGTAACAAAACGGTCTATGGACTAAGTGCTTCATTATTTACAAATAATCTATCCTCTGCTCACAGATTCCTAGATGAAACCGAAGCAGGTATGGTTAGGGTTAATCAAGAAACAGCTGGCGTGGAATACCAAGCACCATTTGGTGGTATGAAATTATCAAGCTCTCACACAAGAGAACAAGGTCAAGCTGCTCTTGATTTCTATACTGAAACGAAGACTTGCGCCATTAAGTATTTCTAATTAGCAGTAACACCGAAAGTTTTTTGGAGAATACTTACAAATAGATGAATATCGCAGAAGGAGTGCTGTCAAAACCACCCCTTAAGAGCAATTTTGTAGCATAAAGACCCATGAAGCGGGAGGGGGCAACACTATCTCTTCCCGCTTAGTGCAAATAGAGAACTTCAACCATTGATACATTATGAACTATACTGATTCTTGCGCCTTCCTTATCATGTTTAACGCATGATGGATTACTTTTTAAGAACTGGAATCTACATTTATCTTCAAGGCTTCTAATCGCTCGATTAAGCCAGATTATTTAAGGGTAAGATCCAAGCGGTCAGAAAGATCACGTCTTTTCGTTTTATTTAATGTTAGAAAAGATTTATAGAAAAAAAAAGCTACTCCTATGATCCTCACAACATATCCACTCATGTGAAAACGTAAAATAAATATCTATTTGGCCACAAAATAAAATAATCCTTTTTTTATTAAAGCGATTCAACAATAATTCTACAATGTAAATAACGGTGTCAAGCCCATTAACAGGGAAAAGGGATGTATTCGATAAAAGGATAAAAAGGTGTGAAAATTATAAAAATTTAGAGGGAGAGGAAATATGAGGATAAAAAATATCTTTAGTACTTTATTAATTGTTGTGATGATGTTTACTTTAGCAGGTTGTAATACGGCAGATGAAACGGGAAATAACGCTAATGGGAGTGGGAAAAATAATTCCGATACCATTAATATAAAACTTGCTGGTCAATCTCCTGAAGATCACCCAAGTACCCAGGCATTATATGATTTTGCAGAAAAAGTTAATGAAAAAACTGATGGAAGAGTGAAAATAAAAGTTTACCCAGCAAACCAGCTTGGTGATTATACAACTGTATTTGAAGAAGTGGGAAGAGGCACAATTGAAATGGCTTTAATAGGACTTCCTGGGAATCAGGATAAACGTTTAGAGTTAATATTCACTCCATATATGGTATCTAGTTATGAAGGAATAGAAGAACGTTATGGACCAGATTCTTATGTTTTTAATAAAATTCAAGAAATCACTGACGAACTGGGGGTTAAACTACTAGCATTCCATGCAAATGGTTTCGGAGGTGTAGGTACTTCAAAGGAAATCAATAATCTATTAGATTTAGGAAGTGATAAAGATATATTATTACGAACTGCTCCTTTGGACGTTTTCCAACAGCCTATGAAGGATATTGGATTTAGAACCGTTACCATTCCTTTTGCTGATTTATATACTGCATTGCAGACAGGTTCAGCAGATGGATGGGCGGGTGGCGAACCTTCTCTTAATTACTTTGGTTTCCGTGATGTAATAAATTATTTCTATCAAACTAACGATTTCTTTAATGCAGACTCCTTTCTAATTAACTCAGAAGTATATGAATCATTCAGTGAGGAAGACCGGTTAGTCATAAATGAAGCTGCAACGGAACTTATGAATAATAGCTTTGAAACCGCTAAAAATTATGATGAAAAATATCGTAATTTGTTAGAGGAAAAAGGAATTGAAGTAATTGAGTTTAGCGAGGAAGAACTTGATCAAATTGCTGAATTTGTTCGTGAGAATACGTGGCCAAAACTTGAGGATTCTTTAGGAGATGGCATCATCGATTCTTTAACAAAAGAGTTAAAATAATAAATAATTAGTATCTTTTTTAACTGTTCTGAATAGAGCCCCAACTTTTGGTTCCTAGTATTAATAATCAAAAGATTTGGGGCTCATTAAGAATGGTAACAAAAAGCAACATCGCTCTAATTTTTTATTCTATGGAATAAGGGGGCTTTGGATTGAAATTATTAATTAATCTTCAAAAGAAAATCATTTTTATAACAAGTGTCATGATTATTTTTGGTTTAACTTTATCTGTAGTATTACGTTATATACTAAAATTAGATTTATTTGCTATAGAAGAGTTGTTAATTATTCCAACATTTTTACTATATTTTATAGGTGCTGCGCAAGGAAGTTATGAAGACAGTCATATATCAGCAGATATGACGGAAATATATGTAAAAAACAATACTATAAGGCGCTTAATCCAATTGTTTATAGCCGTAATTACATTAATCACATGCTTGATAATCACTTACTGGAATGCAGAATACTTAAGTTGGAGTTTTAGTCATGGAGGTAAGACTCAGGGGTGGGGTATTCCTATGTATGTCCCTCACGGAACGGTGTTATTAGGATTCATACTGATGACACTATATTCTAGTATTCATTTATACATAAAGGCTAAATCGGTAGTAGAAGTATTCAAAAAGTGAGATGAGTTGGGAGGTTAATTATGTCATTGTTAGTTGCGCTAGTAATATTAGTGGGATTGTTAGTTATAGGGGTTCCTGTACCAATCGTTTTTTTAACTACAGTTATATATTTCATTTTTACACAAGGATATGATCCAAGTTTCTTAGTTCCTTATGGATTTAGTCAACTTAATAATACCGTATTATTAGCGGTTCCACTCTTTATTATTGCTGGGTCTATTATGAGTTATGGTGGAATTGGGAAAAGAATAGTTGAATTTGCTCAAATTTTTGTGGGAAGAGTTAAAGGCGGTTTAGGTTTTGTTACGGTTATTGCTTGTGCAATCTTTGGTGCTATATCTGGCAGTGCAGCTGCTGCACTTACTACTGTTGGAGCTATTATGTTTCCTCGATTAAGAGAAGTTGGTTATTCAAAAGGCTTTGCGGCTTCATTGATTACAAGTTCTTCTATACTCGGTCTATTAGTCCCACCAAGTGCGATAATGATTTTATATGCTTGGGTCGGTAACCAATCCGTTTTAGCAAGTTTTTTGGCTACGTTGGGACCAGGTATTATACTAATGTTATTAATGAGTATTATTAACTACTTTTATATGAGTAAAGAAGAAGAAAAAGTATTATCTATTGTTAGAGTGGGCAGTAATACACCAACTCCCCCTACAAGTAAGAATTCAAGAAAAATTATTATTACAGCTATTCCAGGATTATTAATGCCAATTATAATTTTGGGTGGTATATATGGAGGGATCATGACTCCAACCGAAGCAGCTGCAATTTCTGCTGTTTATGCAATTCCTGTTGGCCTCTGGGTATATAAAGAACTTGATAAAAAGAGTCTTTATTATGCTTTAATTAAAGCTGGAACGACAACAGGGGTTCTTATGGTCATGCTTTACTCAATAATGATTCTTAGTCGAATAATTGTTATGGAAGATGTACCAAGTAAATTAACTCAATTTTTATTATCAATAACAGATAACACAGTTGTTTTATTGCTGATGATAAATTTATTTCTTATATTAGTTGGAATGATTATGGATGATGTTAGTGCTGTTTTAATTTCAACGCCCATTTTACTCCCGGTGGTTGTGAATTTAGGGATAGATCCAATTCATTTTGCAGGTATTATAGGTGTCAATATAGGGGTAGGTTTACTTACACCTCCTACTGCACCATTACTTTATTTAGGGAGCCGAACGAGTGATGTACGAGTAAATGAAATGCTTGGACCAACGTTCCTCCTTTTACTATTTGCATGGATACCAACACTACTTTTAACAACGTATATACCTGAAATCTCGTTATTTTTACCACGATTATTATTAGGGAATTAATATTCGTAATCATCTATGTTAGCTAGCAAAGGTCTATGTTATGATTAAGAAAGGGGAAAATGTACTAATAAACCCTATAGAAGGCTACTAAATAATCATCAAATATTTTTTACAATTCTTGAAGATTGAAGGCGGTTTTTTATGAATCTATTAAATCAAACCAAAACAATCAAAAAAATAGTAGATATTAAAGATACATTACCGAAAAAGCAAAGACAGTTATGTGATTATATTCTTAAACATCATCAGTCAATAGGATTGATAACAGTTAAGGAGCTTGCAAGTAATGCCAATGTTGGCATATCAACTGTGATGCGTACTTTAAATAGTTTAGGTTATGAGCACTTTAATGATTTTCGAAAAGATATCCACGATGAATCGATTCCTTTTGTCTCAAAATGGACTTTAAAGAAGTCTTTAACAGAAATTGAAAAGCAAGAAGTTCAAAATTCAGGTTTATTGCAAACTTGGGATGAATCAGTTGAGTTACTTAACAAATCATTAGATACAGAGTTAGTAGAAAACTTTGGGAAAACAATCGATCTTATTATCAATTCAAGTTTTATTAACATTCTAGGTACTCGACCGTATAAAGCAACCGCATTATATATGGAACAGCTGCTAGGTGAATTCTTTTCAAAGATTAGACAATTAAGCCATGATACTGAAACAATGTATGATAGGATTTTGCAATTTGAAGTAAATGAAGTTTTAGTCGTCTTTGCGTTTGAGCCTTACACAAATCGAGTGATAGAAGCGGTTAAGCTTACCCATGAACTAGGAAATAAAATTATATTGATAACAGACCATATTTCATGTCCAGTTATTTCATATGCCTCTGTAACTTTAAGAGTTGAAGTCAGTAAGGAACAGTTTTCTGTTATTCCGATTATTGCATTAATTGAAGCAATAGTAATTGAGGTAGGTAAGCAGTCCTCAAAAGATTCGATTAAAAAATTGAAAAGGCTTGAAAAAACACTCATAGATAAGAATGTAATATACTCTTATTAAAACAAGGTAAACTAAACAGCGCTGTTTGGTTTACCTTGTTTTTATTCATACAATAGATAAGATCGCTCTAATCAAATTATGATACTACATAAGAATGGTTGTTAGTTGAATAATTTTTAATATTGGGAAGTAGAACTGAGTCAACAACTCAAAAGTATTATTATGAATAATACGTGATCCCAGTTAAAGAAGGGAAGAGATTATGAGTTTAAGGAAGAAAGGTAGTTTGTTTATAGGAATAAGTACGTTAACGTTATTACTAACACTTTATTTAACGTTATGGCCCGTACCCATTGAGCCTGTTTACTGGGATGCTCCACAGTCAAACGGATATACAAGTCCGCACAACGTAAATTATATACTGGCAGATATGAAATTTATTGAACTAAACAATTACAACAAACCAGAACATATTGTGTATCGAGATAATTGGTTATATGCCGCGATGAAGGGTGGAATAATTATTCGAGTTCGCCCTGATGGTACAGAAAGTGAAGTCGTAGTAAATACAGGGGGACGTCCACTTGGATTTGATTTCGATTCGAAAGGAGCACTTCTCATTGCCGATCCTTTATATGGAGATCACGGTGGATTGCTCAAAGTGACGGATGTCGATGGAGGAGGAGAGATTAAGCTCCTAACAGATTCTGCTGAAGGGTATCCCATTCATTTTGCTGACGCTGTAGTAGTCTCCAAAAGCGGTATGATTTATTTTACAGATGCCTCATTAATAAAGGCAAAAGAAATTGGTGATGTTGGTAAAGCTGGTGAACTTGACATATTAGCAAATAGCAGTACGGGCAGGGTATTGGAATACAATCCTAAAACACAACAGACACGAATATTAATGAATAACTTAAGCTTTGCAAATGGAATTGCTTTAACTGAAGATGAACAGTACTTATTAATAAACGAAACAGGAAAATATCGGGTTTGGAAATTGGACGTAACTGCAGAAAACATTAGTGCATTGGAGCCGAACAAATCTGCACAAATCATAATTGATAATCTACCAGGACTACCTGATAACATAATGAAAGGGAATGTTGGAAGATATTGGATCGGATTAGTTTATCCTCGAAACGACTTTTTGGACTATAGTGCAAACAAACCTTGGCTTCGTTCTATAGCAATGCGCCTACCAAACTTTCTCTTGCCTAAAGGCAATGGATATACTCATGTTATATCGATTAATGAGTCAGGTGATATTGTAGCTGATTTACAAGATCCAAATAGCACATATACACATATAACAGGTGCAACTGAATCAGACGATAAGTTGTTCTTCCACCATTTAAATAATACGACCACAATTGGTTGGATCAATTTACATCAACAAAAATATCTGGAATATGAACCAAAATTGTCCAAATATTTAAATTCTGAGATACCTGTGCAGTAATGTTTAAAACTAGGTACAGGTATTCTTTTCTGACGGTAACGAGCTGGTTACTATACTGAAGGATGAAATAATACTAGAAGGGTTAATGCTTTTTTTGTTGAAGTTATTGTAACGGTAGGACAAAAAGTAAAAGTAACAGTAATTAAAAATTATGATGAAGACTCTTGAGATGTGAATAAGGTGATATTTAAACTGGAAGACATAACTAACACGGCAAATATCAATCAACTAATTTTAAAAAGCTAAAATAAAAAATCCATTGATGATTGAAATTTATTGGGGTTAAGTCTTATAGTATTCGGTCGACTTAATGTGGTTGATGGTCATTCAGACACAGAAGGTTTTGATGACTTAATTATATTTACTGATCTACTACTAACCATTGTATATTTAGTGGGAAAATTGAAAATTATCATTATCGAGGGCATTAATTAAACAAGATTATTAACGATGCTTGTTGGAGTTCTTAGGAATCGATGTTAAAATTAAACTTTCAGTTAATAAAACGAATTTAAAAGTAAGTAGGTGAAACAACATGATTGAAGTAAAAACATCTTCACTTAGTGATGGAGAATTAAATAGAGGGGTATTTGCTACATGTGATATCAAAAAAGGAGAGCTTTTACATAAAGCACCTGTTATTCCTTACCCCAACGACGAGCATCAATACATCGAGAAAACCATGCTCGCTGATTACGCTTTTGAATATGGAGAAAATCACTCTGCAATACTTCTCGGTTATGGAATGTTATTTAACCATTCTTATGAACCTAATGCAAGATATGAGATTGATTTTAATGATCACACATTTAATTTCTATGCTTACACAGATATAAAAACGGGTGATGAAGTACTCATCAATTATAACGGTAATGTTGATGACAAAGATCCACTGTGGTTTAATCAGGATTAATTTGTTTGTATAAATTTCTTAGATGCGTTTTTTACACTTATTATTTCTCCTATGTAGGACACATTCATAATATACCTATAGTAACGGGCTAACCTTCAAGAAGAGGTTAGCTTTATTTGTTGCGCAATAATATGGGGATTAAGGGGAAATTGTATCTACATAAAAATGAATGTCAAATGAACTAGATGAAAGTTATAAGATAAAAATCAACTTTCTTTTCCATCTATGTATATCTGCATGATTTACAGAAATATCCTGTTTCACCATCTATGATTTCTGATTTATATAATTTGAGCTATAAATCATATGAAATTTAACTAGAATCTATCAAAAACATTTTCAGGTAAGCGCAGCTTTTAACATTTAAATAGAATGTTGATACAGCAGTTCAATAGAGGTCATTCTAAACAACCAGGGGTAACTGTTACGTCCATATAACTTATATTTTGTCTTGGGAGTTATGTTCCTTAATATCAGAGAACATAACTTTTTTTATTATGTCTATTACTCTGGAATTGTAAACGAACTATTTAGGATGTAACTTAGCAATGAATTATGACAATAGGAGATACAAGGTTAACAACCGTTTTTAAAAAACACATACATTCTACACAATTATGAAATACAATAAAATTGATCGAAGTTGTCATAATACTCTAGTTGGAGGAAGACGATGTATCAGTTCTTTAGTGATATTAGTAATCTAATAAGCAATCCTTTTATAAACTTAGCTAACCAATGGGAGGGAATCCCACTACTTGCCGCCCTTTTCCTAGGGATTGTAGGTGCTGTAGCTCCCTGCCAATTCACTAGTAATATTGGCGCAATGACATTGTATGGAAATCGATCATTACAAAAAGACATACCATGGACTAATATTTGGCTATTTGTACTTGGAAAAGTTGTCGTTTTTTCCATATTGGGTTTGTTTGTATGGTTAATTGGCAGGGAATTCCACGCAAGCTTTACACAAATTATACCAATCATGCGAAAAGCAATAGGACCAATAATCGTTTTAATAGGTATCTTTATGGTAGGATTTATTCGTATGCGTTGGACTTTTAACATTTGGAAAATTCCAGAGCGATACCTATCAGGTAGTAAAGTAGGAAGTTTTATATTAGGGGTTAGTTTTACATTGGCGTTTTGTCCGACTATGTTTATTTTATTTTTTATGATGTTAATGCCGATTGTTCTTTCTACTTCTTATGGGGCTGTTCTACCACTGATCTTTGGCTTAGGGACATCCATCCCCTTTCTATCTGCGATTTTCCTTATTTGGTATTTTGATTTGGGTGGAAAGTTTATGAAGCAAAGTAAAAAGTTTGGGGAAATCGTCCATAAATTAGCTGGTTGGATATTAATTATTCTAGGGATCCTTGATACGATGACTTATTGGTAAAACACATTAGTTAAATAACAAGGCGGATGGACTGACTTATAAGATTAGATTATGGTGAAAATGAATAAAACATAGAAACTAATATACCTGGGAGTGAATCATGTAATTATGAAGAAATCATTATTTTTAAGTTTGATCCTATTTTTTATCCCGTTTAAAGTACAAGCACATGGTACAGAGGAAGAACATGCACAAGAGGTAGCAAACAACTATTGGGGTTACGGATTAATTGTTTCACTATTAATGCTCGTGATTTTTCTAGTCTTATTCTTGTTTACGAAACAAAAAGCAAAAAAAGTTAGTCTGAAACATAAAGCGAATCGTGAAAAACATAAATTATGGATGAAAAGGGCAAACACTTATAAATGGATGATGTACGGTTCTACTTTTATAACACTGCTGTTTCTAATTTTGACAAATGTTTTAAATAAACCTGGATATATAGCCAATGAATTAGACGGCATAACACCAAATGACGGTAGTGTTGACACAGAAGAGAATATTACATTTACACATATTCATGGGCTTGGTTATTCCAATGATGGAGAAGAGGTTTACGTTCCGGCCCATGATGGTTTAAGAGTTTATAAAAATGGTCAGTGGAAAATTCATTCAGTAGGTGAAAGACATGATTACATGGGTTTCTCTATGTTTAAGGATGGTTTTTACAGTAGTGGTCACCCTGCAGCACGATCAAAGCTCGCCAATCCATTAGGGATTATAAGAAGTACAGATATGGGTAAAAATATTGAAACTCTTGATTTATATAGAGAAGTCGATTTTCACGGAATGACGGTTGGATATGAAACAGAGGATATCTATGTCTTTAATCCATCCAAAAATTCACGGATGGACCAACCCGGATTTTATTATTCAACAGATCAGACAGAGACTTGGAATCAGGCCTCATTACAAGGAATGGAAGGACAAGCAACAGCTCTAGCAGCACATCCCACTGAATCTGGAATCGTGGCAATCGGTACAAATCAAGGATTATACTTATCACGGAATTATGGGAATCATTTTGAAAAGTTAACGATATCGGATGCAGTAACAGCAGTTTCGTTTGATTTTCAGAATCATATATTAGTTGGTACGGAAAAAGGACAGCTTATTCGTCTCAATGTTTCAACTAATAAAGGAAATAAACTAAATATCCCTGATTTATCAGGTGATGTTATTACTTATGTTCAACAAAACCCTAGTAATAGCGAGGAGTTTGTGTTCGCTACGAGGAATAAAAATATTTACGTTTCAATGGATAATGGTGAAACTTGGAAACAAAGTGTTGATGAAGGAGTAGCACTACAATAAATACAATCAAAAAGAGGGTTGTATATGAAACCGAAAATTTTAGTGGTTGATGATGAATGGAATATGCGTAATCTTATAAAAATTTATTTAATCAATGAATCGTTTGAGGTTGACGAGGCGAGTAATGGCGTTGATGCTGTTCGGATGGTTGAACAATCGCATTATGATGTAATTGTGTTAGATATTATGCTACCGGATATAGATGGTTGGGAGGTATGCTCAACAATTCGTAAAACAAGGGACATGCCTATTTTAATGCTTACGGCGAGAAACGACATAAAGGATAAGGTATTTGGCTTAGAAATCGGAGCTGATGATTACTTAACAAAGCCATTTGCACCTGAGGAGTTAGTTGCTCGGGTGAATGCCCTTCTTCGTCGTCATAAACGAAAAATAGAGGGAGAAGGCATCTTCCTTTTATTTGTAGGTGACCTCGCTATAAATAGTGAAAGTAGAGAAGTAAAACTAAACGAACATCAAATTGATTTAACTCCAAAAGAGTTTGATATTCTCTACCTCTTTGCCGCTAATCCTAACAGAGTTTTTACAAGAGAAATTTTATTAGATAGTGTATGGGTTTCCAATGAATTCCGCGATACAAGAGCTGTTGATACACATATAAAAAATATACGTGAGAAGCTTCGAAAGGCAGGGCTATCATTTAATCCGATAAAAACCGTTTGGGGAGTAGGATATAAATTGTTTAGGCCAGAGGATCAAGCATCCAATGAATAAAATTGTCATTAAACTTGGTGGAACGATTATGGCTCTTTTTTTCGTATTGTTACTACCGCTAGGATACGTTGCGAACCAAATTTTTACTAATTTTTATTATAACCAAGTTCAAAAAGATATCGGGGATCTTTCCGAAAAGTATGTTCGTAACACATCTTCCATTGCAGATGAATCCATTATTCGCATGTACATGAGTTTAGCGGAATTAACAAACAAAGAAATTGTTATTCTTGATGAAACCGGTGAGATTATTGCAAATTCAGGTACGCAGGTTGTAAATATATCCGAGGAAGATCTAGGTATATTATCGGAGGGGCTTCCGGTTCAAAAGAGGTTCCATGATTATGGCAAAGAAAATAGCTATCTTGCCTCTGGTTACCCAGTCATGAAATCAGATCAGTATGAAGGGGCTCTGTTTGTGTTAGCTTCTGTAAATGATATAGAAGAGCCTGTTAGAAAGATACGAGATTTACTCATCTTGTCCGCCGTTGGAGCAATGTTTTTAGCACTCGGATTCACTGTTGTCATTTCAAAAAAAATGGCTGATCCATTATTGGAGATGGAGAAAGCGACCCGTGAAATGTCGAAAGGGAATTTAGATGTACAAGTAAGAGTTCCATCTGATGATGAACTAGGTTCACTTGGCAAAGCAATAAACAATCTTGCTGTGGAAACAAATCGATATCGATCCAACCGAAGGGAGTTCTTTGCCAATATATCTCACGAGTTGCGTACACCCATTTCTTATTTACAAGGTTATGCAAAAGTATTAAAACAAGGATTATATCAATCTGAGGAAGAGAAGATTCTATACTTAAATATAATTGAGGAAGAAACTGAGCGATTGGTCCGATTAATTAATGATTTGTTTACCTTGTCAAAACTGGAAGAAGGAAAAATGGACCTCACATTAGAGAAAGTAAATCTTGGGGAGATAGCGGAAACAGCTGTATTTAAAGTGAGAACAGAAATGGAACTAAAAGGGTTATCAATAGAAACCAAAATAAATAAGGATATACCATGTGTAGAAGGGGATTCAATCCGACTTGAACAAATTATCGCCAACTTATTAGGGAATTCGATTCGATATACCGAAAGAGGTACTATCCGTGTTGGTGTATGGTGTGAAAAAAATAATATACATGTTGCGATTGAGGATACAGGGGTTGGGATCCCTAAAGATGATCTCCCATTTATTTTTGAACGTTTTCACCGTGTTGAAAAATCAAGGTCAAGAGAACGGGGAGGAACCGGGCTAGGGTTATCGATTGTAAAGAATTTAGTTGAAATACAGAACGGGACTATAACTGTAGAAAGTCAGATAGGGAAAGGAACAAGGTTTCAGTTACGTTTTCCAATAGTTGAGTAAGGGGTGCAGGAATGAAAAAGATAGAATGGTTAATCGTAATAATACTAATAACAATGGGTTTAGGTTGTCTCACTGTTTCGGCTACAACTATGTGGGAGGCGGAGTCAATTGGGACCTATTTTAAAACGTTCCTGCACCTATGCTTATGGATGGGCCTGCCAATCCTACTACTAGTTATCCTGTACTTCGTATTTTTAAAGAATAGAAAAAACAAATAGAAAGGAGGTAAAATGCAATGATGTCAATGATGAGTGGGGGTATGATGCTGAATATGATTATATGTATGCTTATACTTGGGTTTTTCATATATGGAATTGTATTATTGATTTTAAAGGCCTTTGAAAGGAAACAGGAAGATTCATCTATAAAGATTTTAAGGGAGAGGTTTGCGCGTGGTGAAATTGATGAACAGGAATTTGCGGAAAAAAAGTCTAAATTAGAAAAGTAATTTTTAAATCCTCACAAATTCAACAATTTTGTTGTCTATACTGAAAGTGTCCTAGTAAATAAGAGAAAGGAGAATTTGTAATGAAAATCAAAAAATTCCCGTTTGCGTTGTCATTTGCTACTGCCGCTCTATTAGTAGTAGGGACCACAGCATTTGCACATGAAGATTCGAATAGTGGAATGGATAATATGATGAATAGTAGTAACGGCAACGGAATGATGAACATGATGGAGAATGGCAATATGTCGAACATGATGGAAGCAATGAATTCACCAGAAGGACAAAAAATGCTGGATGCCTGTAATAAATTTATGGACACCTCTGAAAGGTGATAAAACGAAGTAAACTAATTCAATTTGGTATTTGTCACAGAACACAGTATACGTACACAACAAAACAAACAATAACAAAAGAGGACGCAACCGTTACTGATGGTTGCGTCTTTATAACTTTAATTCATTCTAGTTAACATAATATATATTAGAATGTGCGATTACTAGACTTATTGTTTCCTTCCTATAATTATCGGGACGGGATAGGGAATTATTAGGTGTGGCCTTGGGAGTTATGTTCAGCATCTGAAGGGAACATAACTTTATTTATTATGTCTATTTTTAAGGGAATTTAATACCGCATTTAAGAAATATTTCTATAAAGTAATACTGCACCTTTAATAAGAAACGGGTTTTAATAAAGGTTGTGAACTTATACTAACGGAGCAGTAATGTGGAATAAGAAAGTCGTCATTCTTTAATACGTAGTAGACTTATACTGCGTAGTAAATAATTTCAATGCTAAAAATCTCTAAGTATAATGGGTTTATCAGTTTTTAAAAAAAGTGGCAACATAAATTGAAAAATAAGAGACAAATTAGGTTCACACAAAAGACCACCAAAATTGGTAGTCCATGAATCTATGTATTTTATCTTATACTATATTAGTTTTTGATAATTTCTTTTAAATTTCTTTTATCTTTTACTTACCTTAAAATAAACTTCATTAGGGTCTGTGTAATCTCTACCACTCATTTCTAAAACATTAGCACCCTCAGCAAAATTTAATGCTGCCTCTTCTGCTGCCCACCTAGCGTCTTCATATGAATCAAACTCTTCGACTTCTTCCAATAATGAATCGTCAAATTTGCCTCTCATTTCAACAACATATTTTTTCTTCTTATCAAAAATTCCCACTTCAAACCCTCCATAAATAAAATTGGTTTATCCATAATATCATACCACACGTTTTAGTCATTTAATGTGAAAACTGATTTAACATAGTAATGGACAGTTACCAATAAAGGAGATAGGGAGGGTGCTTAAGTTTTAGGCTTTACCGCTTTGCGGATAACCCAGAAAGTAAGCTTTTGTAAATTGTGGGTCAAAACAACAGATGAGGAATCCACTTTAAAGGAAGTAATCGACTACGTTAGGCACGAGGAACCATATCACAAGAAGGAAAATGAAGAATTCAATTTTAAGCAGTCGGTATTATTCAAAAAAAGTTTATAAATTAAACTTTGATTGTTGGACAGTACAACGATACTGACGAAAAATTACGAAGACGATCACCTTTATTAAGTGATCGTCCTTATGACACTGTTTTTTTCTTAAAGGCTCTGTTAAAGTTTAATGTAGATATTAGTTATAAAAACGGAACTTCCATAAATTTGGAAGTTCCGTTTTGTGATATTGGCTTGTTAAACTAACGCCCCCGTTCGTAATATAAGGTTAGCCAGATATTTAAAGAGTATCCTTTATTTTCTGGTTGACCTTTTTTTATATGGTCTTATTATAACGGTGGTCGGGTAGAACGTCGCCCTGTGGGACTCGATCCCGTTAGCTAAACTGTTCACCCCCTACTTGTATAAACATGTTTCAGGCTGGTTGGGACAGTAGATCCCGTTTAACAAGCGAACCTATGATATTACAAGAAGCCTTTAGGGGATACCGACTAATTTATTATTCTAGGAGGAGATATTCTATGAATCCAGTCGTTGGTCTGGATGTTTCAAAAGGGGAAAGTCAGGTCCAAGCTTTTTTAGATAAAGGTAAACCATATCGTAAAAGCTTTAGTATTAATCATGATGTTGAAGGATTAGGAAACTTACTAGTATTCCTTCAAGAAGTTGAAAAGGCAGCTAATGGCAATCTACCTTCGGTAGTTCTGGAGTCCACTGGTCACTATCATAATCCTGTTGTTCAGTTTTTGGAGGAACAAAAGTATGTTTATATAATTGTTAATCCTCTAATTTCACATCGTGCTAAAAGTTCAAGTTTGCGCAAGGTGAAAACAGATGCGGTGGATGCCTATCACCTTTGTGAGTTGTTTTATAAAGAAGAATTAGAACCTTATAAAAAGCGAGGTATTCAGCTATTAAACCTTCGCAATCTTACTAGACAACAGGAGAGTATTGCAGAAATATTCGCAAAAACTAAGTTGCAGCTGCACTCTTTGGTGGATCAGGTATTCCCAGAATATAGAGGTGTATTTGGTAGTTTATATTCTAAGGTTTCGTTGATTACTTTACTTGAATTCCCAACATCTGAAGCTGTATTAAGTGTGAGTGAAAGAGAACTAACAGAAAAGATAGCTTCATTATGTAAGAGTCGTTCCGACCTATGGGCAAAGGAAAAAGCACAGAAACTAAGAGAAGCAGCCCACCGTACGTAATCCATTTAAGAAAAACTTATACGAGAGTCATATCTTTAAGGTGTTGGTAACGATTGTTCTTCAATATCAAGAGCATCTATCTAGGATTGCAGATGAAATAGATGCCCTCGCTAATGACATTGAAGAATATCATATACTCCAGTCTATCCCTGGTATTGGAGAAAAAAAATCGCCGCCACGATTATTTCTGAAGTTGGAGAGATAGATCGGTTCAATGATGCCAAAAAACTTGTTGCATTCGCTGGAGTAGATCCAAGTGTATACTCATCTGGTAAGTTTACAGCATCGGTTAATCGTATCACTAAACGAGGATCAAATAGGTTTCGTCATGCCTTATATATGGCTGTTCAAAGTGGTATTCGAGATTCCCGCAAAAAGAAAACAACAGATGAAATCATGGCACGCAATAAAAGATTAAGAGAGTTTTACGATAAAAAGCGTGAAGAAGGTAAACCCTTTAGAGTAGCTGTTATTGCATGTGTAAATAAGCTCTTACATTGGATTTACGCCCTACTAAAAAGCAGGACTACTTTCCAAGATATAGCCTAAAATCTATATCTAACTAAATACAACAAAACCTTCCAATTACATCAAAGAGGAAGGTCCCAAGTAGAATTAATTTCTTTCGTTTGGTTAAAAATAACAAACCCCAATCCTAGAAGATGTCCAGTAATGAGAATCGCTGTAACCAATGGGCTTCCGTTAATAATTTCCGAGTACATCACTATCTAACCTAGTTTGATTATCACTTAAGAGTGAACGATTTGGATAATAAGCGGTAAAGAAAAGTTCATTATAGAGAAATAATTTTCGGAACGTTTGAATTGTTTCGCATTGGAATCCTTCTCTGTTAAAGTAGTCATGATACCCTTCCTCGTTTTGGATAAAGAATCCATTATCAAATTTATCCATGTACCAGTTGATAATTTTACTTTTCTCAAAGAAGCAAGGCTCAATTGCTATTATTTGTCCACCCAGTTTTAATTTTTGTTGAAACTGTTTTACATAACTTCTAATTTTATTAGGAGGAATATGATGTAATACAGCAATAATCAAAATTACATCAATTGAATTATTTTTAACGTTTATTTCATCGTTTTCGAATAAATTAAAATCGTATTCAGGAAAATTTTTTTTTGCGAAATGTATCCTTTTCTCATCCGGATCAATTCCTACATATTTTCGGGTTTACAAAGTGTACAGTTCACACCTGTTCCTGCTCCAAAATCTAGTACATTTTTATCGTGTAAGTCCAGGTGCTTTTGAATTCTGTTATGCACATACATCCGATTAATCCATTTAGGTCGAATTAATCGATGGTATATTGTTGGAGAAAGATCCAATTTAATCAACTTCCTTTTTCTTTACATGTCATTTCATTTTCACGACAATTTAGAACATCCATAACTTCCCCTACTTTATATAAATAAAACCGATGGAATTTAACTAAAATTTGGTGTGTGAACCATGTATTATTCTTAATTGTTTACAAATACTGATGTTAGATTTATGAAAAAAGGGGGTAAATCCTTGGTAATTGAGAAGATAGATGCAACTAATGATTATTATGATAAGGTGATTGGTTTAAAAGGAATGGCAGAACTAAAGAATAAGCACTGGACTTATCAAGCAACAACAATTAAGAAAAGAAGTAACTCGCCCTTAAAGCAATTAAAAGACCAAGTTATTGTTATTACGGGGGCATCTAGTGGCGTTGGGCTGGTTACTGCAAGAATGGCAGCTTCTAAAGGCGCTAAGGTCGTATTGGCTGCTAGAAATGAAGAGGCACTAAAACAAATCACAGAAGAACTGATAGAAAAAGGGTATCCAGCAACCTATGTACAAGCGGATGTTGGATGTGAAGAGGATGTCGAAAACATTGCTCAAAAGGCAATAGAGCAATTTGGACACTTTGATACATGGGTAAATAATGCTGGTGTTACGATCTATGGCTATGCGATGGATGTAAGTATTGAAGACATGAAGCGAATGCATGATACCAACTATTGGGGTGTCGTTTATGGGAGCAGAGTTGCTGTAAAGCACTTTAAAGAAAGAGGAGTCAAAGGTGCTTTAATCAATGTTGGTAGTCTTTTCGGCGATCGAGGAACAATCATTCAATCCACCTATGCCCCTTCCAAATTTGCTGTGCATGGATGGACAGAAAGTCTAAGAATGGAATTAGAAAAAGAAAATGTCCCTGTCTCCGTTACGTTGATCCATCCTGGAAGAATCGATACACCGTATAATGAGCATGCCACCAGTTATTTAAACGAGCACCCGGTACATAAAGGGATGATTTATCCACCAGAAGCTGTTGCAGAAGCCATTCTATTCGCTGCGGAACACCCAAAAAGAGATATGTACGTAGGCTCGCAAGCTAAACTTCTAGAACTGATGGGCACACTTCTTCCACGACTCACTGATCGACTCATTGAATTTTTGATGCCACCTACTCAGTACGCAAACAGACCAGCTTTGAATAGAAATAGTGCCTTATACCAAGCTGGTTACGGATTACATGAACGGGGAACGAATACCGGCTGGATTCGTTCAGAGAGTCTTTATGTGAAAGCTAGTAAACATCCGATCCTTTCTACCCTGGCAGTTATTGGATTAGGGGCGTTAGCATTAGCAGCAACTAAGCGAAGATCATGAATCATTACGATAACACAAAGGAGAGAACGAAAATATGGTAACGAATCAATCGCTTCCGCATGATGACAGTTTAGATAATAGTCTAGCGTTATTAAGAGAAGGCTATCTATTTATCGAGAATCGAGTGAAACGATATGAATCAGATATTTTTGAAGCTCGTGTACTAGGCAAAAATGCTATTTGTATGAGAGGGGAAGAAGCTGCAAAAGTTTTTTATGATCCAGAAAAGTTCCAACGAAAAGGAGCGGCTCCAAAACGCGTACAGGAAACGTTGTTTGGAAAAAATGGTATTCAAACGATGGATGGGGAAGCACATCTACATCGGAAATTACTTTTTATGTCCTTATTAACTCCGCCTAACCAACAACAGCTTGCTAAGCTTACTCGTGAGCATTGGGAATCTGCCTTAGAAAGATGGGAGAATGCGGAAAGGATTGTACTTTTTGAGGAAGCGAAGAATATCCTAACTAATGTCGTATGCCAGTGGGCTGGGGTTCCTCTAGCTGAGTCAGAAATAACGGACCGTGCCAATGACTTTATTTCGATGATTTATGCCTTTGGAAAAGTTGGACCAGAACATTGGCAAGGTAGAAGAGCACGTAATCGAGCAGAAGCTTGGATTAGAGGAGTCATCGATAACGTACGCACTGGAAAATTACAATCGAAAAAAGGGACAGCCCTTTATGAAATGGCATTTTTTAAACAACCCGATGGTACACAATTGGATACCCAAACGGCGGCAGTCGAACTCATTAACGTGTTACGACCAATTGTGGCGAATGCAACGTTTATTACATTCGCTGCCTTAGCGCTTTATCAATATAGAGATGAGAAAGAAAAACTTGAGACTGGTACCAATGACGATATGGAAAGGTTTATTCACGAAGTACGACGTTTTTATCCTTTTGGCCCATTTGTAGGTGCTAAGGTCCGAAATGATTTTACTTGGAAAAACTTTCAATTTAAAAAAGGAACAATTGTATTTTTAGATATGTATGGTACAAACCGTGATCCAAGGTTATGGAAAAAACCTAACGAGTTTAACCCAAATCGGTTCAAAGATTGGAATGGTAGCCTTTATAATTTTATTCCACAGGGTGGGGGTGACCCTGCTAAAGGGCATCGTTGTCCTGGAGAAGGTGTTACGCTCGAGGTAATGAAATCAACGTTAGAGTTTCTAGTTAAAAGAATTAATTACGACATCCCGAACCAAGACTTAAACTATAGCTTAGATGAAATGCCAACCCTACCCAAAAGTGGATTTGAAATGAGCAATATCAAACGGAGATAGGCACATGGGGACGGTTCTTTGCAGCACATAAAAGTGAATCTGTTGACTTAATTTATTTAGATCCTGTAACTGGTATGTTATTTACAACAAGTAATATTCGATAATTCTTATTACAAAACGGAGTGTAATAATACAAAGTCCTTTGCTGCGCATTACAACCATACTGTTCAATAGAAGATGGATATTCTAAAACAGTACATGCTTTGAATAAAAGATAAAAATTTTTTACTAAATAAAAAAGATTCCAATTCTCCCTTTGGAATCCTTTTTTTATTGGAGGAATTTCACTCTAATTGTCGAAGTTTGTTTTAAAATGGGGCAAATTTAGTTCATATAACATGGATTATGTATCATTAACATAATAGTCCATGTCAGTAGGATAACGAAACGATAATAAATTATATGTCACAACAAAATGAACAATAACAAAAGGGGACGCAACCATAAGTAACGGTTGCGCCCTTATAACTTTAATTTTAGTTTACATAATATATATTAGAATTTGCGTTTACTAGACTTATGGTTTCCTTCCTATCATTATAGGGACGGGATAGGACATTATCAGGTGTGTCCTTGGGAGTTATGTTCAGCGTGTGAAGGGAACATAACTTTTTCTATTATTGCCAACAAATACTGAAACTAAACCCTTTCGAAATGATAAAGATTGTTTGGCCAAGAGTCCGTTTGTCTTCGATTCACATTGCTAATATTTCCTTTCAATCGTATTATATATATGATGTGTTACGTAAATGTTTATCGCAGACTTATCGTCGAAGCAGCCATAGCCATTTACACAACTAAATCTAAGATAACGAGAAATTCTTCCAGAACAATTAGGGATGTATTAGCAAAAACTAAGGCTTCTTTGATGATGGAAAGATTGAAGGTGACACCTGAGCAAGAGGAAATCGTTGACCAAAAATTAAGGGGTGAAATCTCTCAAGAGGAGTTCACCCAATAAATGATCGACTTAGCTAAAAAAAGAAACACGATTCATAACCCCGACTACTTACACAAGAAAAAGTGTCTATAGAGTTGTCATGCTCATGGGATGGCTGTTGAAAGGACTGCGAAATATTTATACAACAAATAACAGCTACTTTAAAAGGCTTCCTTCTTCACGCTTTTTATCATAAAATTAACGCATTCTTCTGTTATGAGTGATGATTTCATCATTTATTTTCTTCTTGCGTTAATCACGAATTGTACAACTGCCATGTATAAGGCATGCCGAAAATTTGTTTTACCAACAACAAAATTCCCCCTACTGTTTTTCTGAGCGAAAATAAACAAAACCCCTGGAGAAAAAATTCCAGGGATTAAAAGGATTGAGATTTAATTCGAGTTTGAGCTCTTATTATTGTTATCATTTTTATCTAGTATTATTGATGAGGAATCTTCATAATTAACTGTAGCTGCTATACTCACATCCTTAAAAATATGAACTATTTCTTTTTGTTCATTTACAATATTTAAATCATAACCGCTATTATTACTTAAAATACTTTCTATATTGTATGTGGACTTCGAAGGCAAACTTTGTTTAAAAGTCACATAATAATCTAAACGATTGTTCTCATCCATTGTAGGACCTTTAACCAAATCAGAGTGCTCACTACCTGTGATATTTTGAATCTTATCAGGATATTCAATAAAGAAATAGTAATCAGTTTTCTTTAACAGTTCGTATAAATGAGTGTTAATAATAAAATCTAGTTTAATTATTAATTCGTTTGTTTCTTTATCAATCGATGTTAAAAATGATTGAATAACAAAGTTGGGCGGGATAAATTGTTCTACTAAGGTAATTGGTCTTTTTTTACTTTCATAATTGATTTCCTCGTCAAAATCTTCATTTGTTTCTTTCGAATAACTAGAATTATGAGGATTGCAAGAGACAAGGATTATTGCTAATAACAAAATTATTTTAGTTAAAACTATTGTTTTTTTCATAGTAACTAATTATAGCTCCTGTTTATCAGACCAACTTTGGAATGTCCAATTACCATCCACGCTCTTAGAACTAGTATAACATCTAGAGTCAGTATATGTTTCTGTTCCACTAGCCTTTACCCATTCGCTACCAGCTCTTAGTCGATACGTAGAATAGGCTGGAACACTCCAAGTAATGCTTAAAGTTTCTGATGTTGTTACTCCCCATCCCACTTGGGTATCTACACCAGCCGAAGCAACCATTCCATCTAAAGATACTGACACAGTTGTACTTGCATCAGCTGATTCGGTTACACTAACCGAATACGTAACTGAATCAGTTGTAGGGGAATTATTAGTATGCTCGTGTTGAAATTCAACTTCCTTATAAGCGTAATCGTCTAAATGAGAGTATGTATAGCCCTCATTACAAGCCTGATAAAACAAAGTTTCACTTTCAACTGCCGAAACATTGTTTCCAAGAGTTGTTACAGACAAACATAAGCTTAAAAATACAATTAGTGCTGATCTTTTTAAAGATTTAATAGATTTGATAATAATAACCTCCTCGATATATTTTACAATTTCTTCAATTATATTTACATAATGGTAAACGGCTTTCAATAGATAGCAAAGAAAACACTACTAATTTACCAGGAGTAAAAGTAGATTAAATTAATAAATTGATTTATCAATAAATCATAATGTTATCTACTAGTTTTTAAAATTTTTGATTTGGATTTTTAGTTACATTTCACTAGCCTTTTTTATTGTTTATCGCCTTTCATTTTCATAATATGGTAATCGGTTGCCCAAGTCATTGAACGACTTTTACACAGTCTATGGATTGTCTCAATAATTATCTCTTCACTCGTTTTCAAAATATCTTCAGAAGAAGGAAACCTTTGAAGAGTTAAGAGTGAAACCACTGAATATAAATCCCCAAAAACCCCTTTATATTCAGGAAATACTTGTTCCAACACTGCCTGAAATTGAAGTTTTGTTTGCATCGCAACTCCAGTGATATTCTCATGTTGTCTCGTGAGATTACGGAGGTTTAAAAGCTGGACCCCACGTTTTTTATGAGGCTCTAATTCTTCTTTGTAGAACAACTCACAGAGAAGGTATGCATCAATGGCATCCGTTTTAACTTTCCTCAAACTCGAACTCCTAGCTTTGTATGAAATTAAAGGATTGATGATAATTAATAGATAACCACGTTCCTCCAGATAATGAACAACAGGCGTTTGATAATGTCCAGTTGACTCTAATATGACTGGGGGCTTTTGACCAGACTCTTTCTTTACATCCTCAAGAAAATCTATTAGTAAATTAAGTCCCTCAAGTGTATGAGAGACTTTGAAACTCTTCCGAAACACTTTTCCCTTGTCCAAGAAACCTTGAACTTGGCTTTCCCCTTTTGAAATATCCAGACCAACGACTGGATTCATCTCTATCTCCTCCTATAACTTTGAAAATTGCCAGTAACCCCTAATGCCTAATGTAGTATCACAGCTTCGCTTGTTATACGGGATCTAGGTCCCAACCAGCCTCAAACATGTTTCTACAAGTAGGGGGCGAACGGTTTAGTTGACGGGATCAATGTCCCACGGGCAGTTACGTTCTATCCTGGCTACTGATATAATAAGACCATATAAAAAAAGGTCAACCAGAAATATTTAGCATTTTGGCTAACCTTATAATACGAACGGGCAGGTTAGTTTAATTAGGAAGGACTACGAGTGATTACAAGGAGGTACATTTAATGGACTATCTATTACTTATTGTTGCTATTTTTCTTTTGTTATTTGCCTTAAGAAAAGTCTCTATGATTAAATATTCTAAAAAGCATTCAGCTTTAAAAGAGGCTAAACAAAACGTAGTTTCGCTGTTATGGGGCGTTTTGATAATTTTAGCCATGGGATTTATTCCCTATCAAGTTTGGGTACTAACTGGAAGTTCTCATTATTGGGATGGAGTATACATTGTAGGTGGAACTGCTCTTTTAACAATAGCTGTTAGTTTTATTTTTTTTATAAAAGTGCGGTTAAATTCAACTAACGGTGGCTTTAGTTTAAGAAGTAGTTCGCTTTTTTTATTGAGCTAACGGGGCAGGATAGCTTAATAAAGTAAATCTAATAAGGTGTTATGTTTATGAAAAAAAGGTTAAAAAAGAAACAAAAAAATAAGAATGAGAAAGAAATCTTCGAACCACGCTACTTTCAATTAAGCAAAGGTAATGAAAGCATCTATATAAGGCGTGAAACAGTAGAAGGAATTCTTTCTGATGAAGCAAGGAATAATCCAGACCATATTACTTATTTGATGGCACAAGATATATGGGATTTATATGGAAGAGATTATAATACTACTCATATTTCTGAAGAGGAATACAATAAAAAGGCGAAATGAATTTTTTATTGCGTTAGCGGGTGGCAAGAGTTCAATAAGGGTGTTTTTTTATGGAGGACAAACCAGTGATAATTAAAGCAGAGATAATTACGCATCCATATTCAGGAGAATACAAAGAAAAGGTTTATGATATTTCAAGTCCGTGGAACTCTCAAGATTGGACTTGGATAAAATTCACAAATAATGATTTAACTGAATGGTGTGGGAATTTTCGAGGCTTTCCACGAGGAGTTGCAACAACAAAAAAGAATAAATGTGTTCTTGTTCTTACTTCGGATTATTTATTTAAACTTGATTGTTTCAATGGAGAATTAACTGAATATTAGTCCCAGCCTCAATATCAAAGCTTAATATTAAGCCCTTCAGGCGATTTTGTAATTGCTGATTATTATGAAATTGCAATTATAAAATCAACTTTAGCTGAAAAGAAATATTTAGATAGTCCAATAAAAATGGATAGAATTAAGTTTAATGGTTGGTTCGACAATAAATTATAAAATGTGATGAATTTCTAAACTGGAATAATCACGTCGAGTTAGAACTTGATGGCGATACATATGAAATCACAATTAAAGACTCTTAAAAATAGAAACATTACTTATTTAAGTAAAGGGGCAGGATAGTTGAAGAAGTAAAATGAAGAGGTGATATAACAATGATAAATAAACAGATACTCTTTGTTACCTTCTTAATACTTTTGTTAATAGGTTGCTCACAAAATAAAGAAGAGTATCTAATAGAAGGAACTATTATGTCAATTAACGAAAAAAGTGGAGACATCGAAGTAGAAGGACCTATGACTGTAATAAAATCAGCAACTTCACAAGATGTAGTTGGTAACAAAACAGAATCAATGCCACATCCTATTCGGATATCAAACCCAGAAGATTATAATGTAGGACAGGAAGTAAAAGTGTCAGTAATCAATAATTACGATGAAGACGTTTGGGATTTAGATAGGCTGAAATTTGAAATTGAAATCATCAACTAACGGGGGCTTTCCTACAAGAAGGAAAAGCTTCTTTTTTTGTTGAAATTAAAGTAATAATCTAATATTTTGGAGAGGGATAGAATGAAAAAGTGCGTCTTTGTTTTTAGCTTTTTAATGATCGTTTCTATGTGTTTCTCATATTATCAATGGACTAGTTATAAAACCATTCAATCTAACCAAAACAAAGCTTTAGCTCAAACAATGAAAAGTGTACATGGGCAACTAAATCATATTTATAACTTAAATAACCACTTCCTAACGAATAATAAGTATGATGTGGAGTCGGATTCAGTTGGTCGTGTTTTTACTCTAAAAAGATTTATAGTTCCATTGCAATATCTTGACCCTAGCCATCAAAAAGATTGGCAAACTATTGAAAATGCTATAAGTGTTTCCATTAACCTATATGATAACATCTTTGCTGGTAGTGCCCCCTTAACACAACAACAAGAAAAGTTCTTACTAGATATGAATAAATTAATAAAAGGTATAGAAAAGTCAATACCGACAGTAATTCATTTAACAGGAAGTGAGTTAAATAAAATTAATAGCGAGTCCTTAGAGAAAGCAGTTAGGGAAGCTATATCTTTCAGAGAGAAATGGAAAGACCGTTACTGATTATAATTTTTAAAATTACTACATCTGTGAATTGAGCCAATAATGGATTGACACTTTTTGTTTGAACTTATTGAACTAAAGAGGCAGGTTAGTTAAGAACGGCTAGTTAAGAAAAGGGTGGCAGAATGACAAGAATAGGACTAATTAGGCACGGAATAACTGAATGGAATTCCTTGGGTAAGGCTCAAGGTGTAAGTGATATTCCTTTAAATGAAACTGGCAGAAAGCAAGCCTCTGACATTGGTGATAGGCTTCTTCTTGAAGAACGGTGGGATATACTCATTACGAGTGACTTATCAAGGGCAATTGAAACCGCGAATATTATTGGTAGTAAAATTGGATTGCCCATTAGTCATATTGATAAAAGGGTACGAGAAATAAATTGTGGAGAAATTGAAGGGACTACGGAAGAACAAAGGATCAAAAAGTGGGGTAGTGAGTGGCGTAATATAGAACTTGGAATGGAAAAGTTTGAAGATGTATCTAATAGAGGTGTAGATTTCTTGAATGATATTGCTTGCACAAATGAAGGGAAACGAATATTGGTAGTCAGCCACGGTGCTTTAATTGGATTGACCTTACAAAAGTTACTCCCTCAGAAATTCCCGCAAACCTATATTGATAATACTTCAATTACTATTTTAAATAAAAAAGAAGATAAATGGAAGTGTGCTTTATATAACTGTACTCGACATTTGAATTGAAATATTATATAAAACCAACGGATCCTTTAGCTAAAGGAGTTGCAACACTCCTTTCTTTTAAAGCCATTGGACACAGTTGTTAAACAAAACGAGGTGATATAAATGAATTGTGGAAGTGTATTCCATCAAATAGAAGTAGCTGTTAATACAATAATTCAAATTATCGAAGATTTAGAAGAAAAAGATCTACAAAAAAGACCTACTCCCAACAAACATTCAATTGGAGAGATATTAGAGCATTTAGCAATAATCTGTGAAGCAGATTGGCGTATTTCCAATGAAGTATCGGAAGAAGAAATGGCAGATTTCTATTCGGGAGTATCGTATAAAACTTTGGATTCAATAAAAAATGGTTTACTTACAAATTTTAGTTCATTAAAAAGTAATTATAAGAATATGTCCGACGAAGAACTTATGTCGGAAACTACTTCGTATTGGGGTTTGACTTACACAAGATACGAATGGCTGTTAGAGGTTTTAGCTCACGTTTATCATCATAGAGGACAATTACACGCTATGCTTGTTCATTGTTATGAAAAAGACCCTAACATCTTAATGTTTGAATAATTCTTCTTCAACAAACGGGTGCAAAAGTTAAACAAGAGATCATCAAATCGATGGTCTTTATTTTTATGAAAAAATGATTGGAATATTATGTTAATATAGATTATAAGGATCTCGTGCTAACGAAGCAGGTTAGTTTAATAAGCAAATAAATCAGAAGGGAGTAATATATGGTTATTTTAATAAGTGCTGTAAGTGGTACTGGTAAAACCTTGATGGCTCAAAAGTTACTAGACAAATATCATATTTCTTATCTTTCTATAGACCATTTAAAAATGGGCTTGTACAGAGGAGATAAAAATTGTGGATTTACACCACTAGATAGTAACGAAGTCATTGGAGATAAACTCTGGCCAATATTAAAAGGGATCATTATGACAAATATCGAGAATGAACAACATATCATTATTGAAGGATGCTATATATTGCCTCATTATATGAAGGGCTTTGACATCAATTATTCAGATAAAATCATTCCAGTATTTTTAGGTTTTTCGACGAATTATATTCAAGAAAACTACGAAACAAAAATAGTGAAACATAGGAATGCTATTGAACTCCGTAATTGGCCCGAAGAAATAACGATAAAAGAACTAATCAAGGAACATAAAGAATTTAAAACAAAATGTTTACAAGCAGGTGTTAGGTATTTTGAAATTGAAAACGACTATGACAAAGAAATATTGAATGTTTATGACTATATAGAGGCTGAAAAAAGGAGAATTAAACCTTTATAAATTGGGGTTCTCAATTATAGTTATTGAAGTAACGGGGGCGTTCGTATTATAAGGTTAACCAGATTTTACTGGTTGACCTTTTTTATATAGGACCTATTATATCAGTAGCCAGGGTAGGACGAACGGGTGCGTGGGACCATTGATCCCGTCAACTAAACTGTCCACCCCCTACTCATAGAAACATGTTTGAGGCTGGTTGAGACAATGATCTCGAATAACAAGCGAAGCTATGATACTAGGAGATGGATTTAGGGGCACTGGTAAGTAAACAGGAGAGGACGCGATAGATATGAATCCAGTAATTGGTCTGGATGTTTCAAAAGGGGAAAGTGAAGTACAAGCCTTTTTAGATAAGAGAAAACCTTATAAAAGAAGCTTTAGTGTGTTGCACAATAATGAGGGTTTAGAAAGATTACTTGTTTTTTTGATAGAAGTGGAGGATGAAACTGGGGTTAAACCAACAGTGATATTCGAATCAACGGGACATTATCACACATCAATTGTTCAGTTCTTGGAGGAGAATGATTATCTCTACATTATGGTCAATCCGTTACTCTCTTATCAAGCAAAAAAATCTAGTTTACGTAAAGTGAAAACCGATGCGATAGATGCTTATAACTTATGTGAGCTTTACTATAAAGAAGAATTGGAGCCATATAAACAAAGAGGTATTAAACTTCTAAACTTACGAAATCTCTCAAGACAGCACGAAACAGTAACAGGTATTTATGTACAAACCAAACTACAATTCCAAGCCATTTTAGATCAGGTATTTCCTAAGTATAGAGGGGTTTTTGGAGATTTATATTCAAAGGTTTCACTAAACACGTTATTGGCATTTAGTACATCGAAAGATGTTTTGAAGGCTGGGGAAAAACGACTTACTGATAAAATTGCAAGTGAATGTGTAACTAGGTCAGAGCATTGGGCAAAGGATAGAGCCCATAAGTTGGTCGAAGCAGCTCATCGTAATCCATTTAACAACATATTATACCAGAGCCATTTGATTAGCCTTCAAATGTATATTCAGATGCTTCTTCAGTACCAAGAGCATCTTTCAAAACTAGATGACCAAATAGATGCCCTGGCAGAAGAAATAGAAGAATATAAGATTATCCAATCGATCCCTGGAGTAGGAGGAAAAATCGCTGCAACGATAATTTCCGAAATCGGAGAGATCGAACGGTTTAATCACCCTAAAAAACTTGTTGCCTTCTCTGGTATTGATCCGAGTGTTCATTCGTCTGGTAAGTTTACAGCATCGATTAATCGGATAAGCAAGAGAGGATCAAGTCGATTGCGTCATGCCTTGTATATGGCAGCACTCTGTGGCATTCGTAGTTCTCGTAATAAAAAGCTAAGAGAGTTTTATGATCGCAAAAGAGCAGAAGGTAAGCCATTTAAAGTAGCTATGATTGCTTGTACTAATAAGCTTGTTCATTGGATTTATATACTTTTGAAACGCAAAGAGACATTCCTAGATTTAGCTTAATCCACAGTAAAATACAAGAAATGAAAAACCTTCCAAAATGTATTTGGAGGGTTATTTGGCATGTCCTAGAATAGTATAACATGGAGAAATATAATTTTTTATAGAAAATTATTGACTCCTATTAGCTGGTTTAATACAAGAAAGGTTAAAGCCTTTGTTCGATGAAGTAATTTTACTAACAAAGCAGGATAGTTGAATAAGAATCAGTGTTAAAATAAACGTAAACTCTACGTTAAGAAGTGTGGGGATTGTATAACGGTGGATGGGCAACAGCTCTTGACTTGGAAGGTAATCAACTTATACCTTTCTTCCCTAAAAAAGAATTTGCAGCAAGTTGTGCAAAGAATGAATGGGAAGGATATAAACCAGAAGTGATTGATTTAACCGAGTTTATAAATGATTGGCTATCTGGAATGAGTAAGGATGGAATAAAGCCTTCCATTTTTCCAAATGACGATAATACTGTTGTGTTAAATATTGACGTACTTCTATCGGATTTAGAAAACGAACTTGAAAATTATTAAAGTAAACAGGGGATTACAGTTAAAAGGGGAATGCATATGCCTATTCCAGAAATAACCTTGGAAGTGATAGAGATATCGCTGACGAAAAAGATGAAATATATATAGGTTATTTATATTCTATTGATAATATAAACACTTTTATTCAGTTTATATAAATGAAAATAAAGTTGCTGTGTGTAACATAAAGAAAATTGAAAATTGGAAGTGATTTAATCTTCCACTACCGGGGGCGTTAACCAAAGAAGGGTTAATGCTTTCTTTGTTGAAGTTTTTGTAGCAATTAGTTCAATAAAAGGTAAGATTAAAATATTAGTAATTTAGCACAACGAATAGGGGATGGGGGAAAAATTGTTTGAGGTTGAAATCAAAGATGTTTTTAAGATTACAGGTAGAGGGTTTATTTTAGCAGGAGAAGTAATTAAAAAAGATTCTGATATTAAAATTGGAGAGTTTTTAAAATTAAAGAATGATAATGAGCTAAAAATACCTGTTACGTCTATTGCGATGCCAAACCACAAGGTTGAAGAGAGTCAGTTACAACAAATAGATATATTAGCTGACATACCAGAAGATTTGGCAGAATCATTGAGAGGGAAACATCTGTATAAAAGTTGAATTTAGGCAACGTGCTATACATATCCTTGGGTGAAATTGTAGGCTTATGGTGAAAAAAGAGGATTGCCGCTGCGATCCATTTTTTCTTGAACTAAAGGGCAGAATAGTTGAATAAACAATAATTAGATCAACAGAAAAAAATAGAGCTTGGGAGGTCTTAAATAGTGACAAATAACGAAACTATCTTCGAAGCCAATCGCTTAGTTGAAATAATTAAATTGCAATATCCAAACTTTGTTGGTAAAACAGCAAGCGAAAGTGATATAGAGAGATTAGAAAGAAAATTGAATGTAAAATTACCCAAATGGTACATCGAACTTTATACAACAGTTCCTTTAATTGGTGCAGAGTTTGGAATTCAAGAAGATGAGCCAATTGAGGATTATGATGGTGTTTCTCATATGATGTGGGGGAGTGTGGACGATTTAATTGAAGAAAATATCGAATACGAACCTGGAACATCAGCATTAAAAGACGGATACGTTATATAGCCAGTTGCTCTCACGGAAGTGGAGACCCCATATTTATCAGACTGAACTCTGATGAGCCAGGAGTATATCGTATATATCACGATGATTTCACAAAATCTCAATTAGCAGAAAACCTAGTTTCATTGTTTAAAAATGCAAAAATTTAACGCAAAAACTGCTGTTGCTTATTGAGCTAATGGGGTGCGATGCTTGAAGAAGAAGTATTGAAACGATAATGTTCAGCGTGTGGAGGGAACATAACTTTATTTATTATTGTCAACAAATTATAAAACTAAACCCCTTTCGAAATGATAAAGATTGTTTTGTAAAGATTCCGTTTGTCTTCGGTTCATACAGCTAATATTTCCTTTCAATCGTACATAGGTATAGGTAATAATGGATAAGAAAGGAAATTTCTGAATGTACGCCTTTATTAAAAATATTTATGTTGGTTTAATACTTCTTTTCACTTCTTTGAATAGATAGTTATGCATTTGATTTATAACATCACATGTTTTTATCCTTGTTATTTCTATTATTTTAAAATTTTAGTTAATAATTTCAATTTCAATTATGCAATGCTCATTAAGTTACGGCATATACACGGTAAATATTGGGGCCATTTTCGTCCACATCGATAAATACTTAGAACCCGCAATACACCGTAGGGATCGACGGAAAGTTGAAGAACGGAGAAAATTAAAGTAAAAAGAGATAATTGCACTATATAAGAGTTAATCTTTGATCAATAATGTCAAAAAACAATTGATAATGATTGTGGTAAATGTTACCATTACTCATAAAATCAACATCTTTAGGGGTTTATATCTTACCTATAAGGTAGGTGTGGTGGGAATACCTATTATGAAAGAGGATGGAGAATTTGTTCGATTTGGTGAACGAATTAGTCTAAAGGATGTGGAGCTAACAGGCTACTATTTAATACATGAATACTGTTATAACGAGATTATCTTAGTAAATTGGACGGGAAATCATGTAACAGTGCAAGATGACTTGGTTTACAACGAATTCGTTAGACCTTCTTTTCCGGAATTTTAATGTGGGGTGGGGAGATGAATAAAAACTTTTTAGGTGTTGTTATTGTCGGAATTTTAATTCTATTTGGTATAGGTATCTATTCAAATTCAATTCCTAAAAACGGCGATACTATTAAGGTAAAAGAGGAAACACTCGGGGCTATATCAGAAAGAACACATTATGATTTTGCTCAAGACGCATTAGATAAGGATTTTCACATCCAACAACTTTTACTTACGAAGTATATAGATGAAGGAAGATTTGTCGTCCTACTAAAAGGAGACACAGTAGTAATTGAAGACTGGGACTTTGATAGTCGTTATGACTTAGATATAGCAAAAGTGTATTCGGATTACCACAATGAAACCTTACTGGTACCGAAAGAAGACTTACGTTGAGGGTATAAAAATTCCCATGTTTCTTTCTATATTAGTGACTTATATATTTTATAATAGGTATATATGAGGGAAACGAAATGGGTTTTGACGCATGGAAATTCTTAGCGTTCTTTGGTGTGCAAAAGGTGTAGAACAGGCACGAAGGGAAATTATATTATGCTCATAATATCAACAACTTTGGTAAATGATACCATCACTAGTGAAATGAATAGGTTTTGGGGTTACATATCTTACCTATAAGGGATACTCTACTTAAATTTAAATACCCACTGTGTTATAGAGACTCTATTCCATAGTGGGTGTTTTTAATTCACTAAACACCTGAAGGATATAATTTAAGTTTTTTTACAATAGCGAGTGATGTACGGACAATGCTTACTTAAGTTAAAAAAGTGATTAGCATAAAGATTACTTCTCATTTTTGGTTGTAAAACAAACAATAAAAGATGAGTAAGGTTGACCATTTCGGCAAACGTAGTTTCTGACTAATCCCTATAGATATTTAATAAATGAGTAGATGAAGCTATTAATATCGAGGGATATTATTATTTACCGAACAATACACTTAATTGGACTGATCACGATTTGTATGAAAGGAAGCTGTAAAGGAAATAGAATTAACGCATATTAATGAAAACTATTTTGATATTACGAATGAGGTATACCGATTAATAGAATTTTAATGTAATATTCTAAAAAAGTTGCAACATATAGCAAAACAAATATATGGAATCATAAAGAAGCATTGGACTTTATATTTGAAAATAAACGTGATCGGATGAGTGAATTATTGCCTATGTGGAAAATGTAATTAAATCAAAAGGGTACATAGTGAAGACTTCTAATCAAAGGAAGAGCTAGATCTTTAATTAAAGATTTAAACGCTGTCACACCTAATACTGGCAGAAGGTGGAGAGGGTCCGGAACCCTTGCGAAGACTATTGATAATAATATTTTCACAATAATATTATACAGATTAAATAAATTTCTTTAAGTGTTTTACTCAATCACTCAATCGGGTTCTTTACTTGAAGTAGCTATAGAGAAGTGAAATTGCGACAATTTACAAGACTAAAGATCTTTAGTTAAATAAAAGAAATTAATAGAAAAATTGAACTCTAATAATATTTAATAGTTCAACAAGGTCGTTCCCTTGATACATAATTTCTTAAGAATTAGTAACGTATTTATGTAAAAAGTAATGTAATTTAACGCAATATGAATTTACACGAGTATCGGAAGTTAAAGAAGTTATCCATGGCCCTTATACTGCATACAAGAATAAACTGTAGAGTTTATCATAGAGATTTCTAAGGGGAATAGGGAAGGTATTCATTATTTTTACATAAATACCACTAATCAACTTGTGAAATTTGAACCGTGGGATGGAAGAATAGTAATTAGGTTATTCTATGCTGATAATAATTATAATGATAAAGATTATCAATAGAAAAGAGAGGCCCTCCAAACCAATAGAGAGCCTTTTTATATATAAAGCCTTTTTACAATCAGATTAAGGTACGACCTACAATACGAGTCAGTAAAGGACAGTTTTTATGGAACAGCCTCTGTTTTATCTAATTGAGCTTATAATACAGATGAAATGACTAGAATTTACCTAGAACATTTCCCAGGAATTCGCAATTTATTATTTAAATCGGATTTTAAATAAATTAAGATTGTTCACATAATATAAAAGAGTTGATTTTCGATAACCTGTGGACAGTATTAGACAATTGAATTGGGATAAGTATGCCCTTTTCGAAAATGTCTAATATTGTCTCTATCAGAAATCAACTTTTTTTTACTTTTATATCTCTTTTTTATAGCGAGTACGCCATGAACCTGAAATTCAGGGTAGCGACAGTAATAGTGATGAAGGTGTGAAAAGACACTTATAGCCGCTTATGTAAGGAAAGGGTAATTTGACGATAGATTTTTTAATGCAATTTATGGTACTGAAAAGGAGCGATGATTTTATGCATGAACTAGTTATAGTATTAATCGATAAGGAGCAACTGAGTGAATATAAGCTTAAATCTTTACTTTCTACTTATGAGGCAAATAAATATCCAAATGAAATATCTTGGGAACGAGAATGTGAGTGTGTAGGGAAAGAAGCAAGACGAAAAGCACATAAAATTGCTAAAGATGCTATCGGCTGGCTTGGGGACAAGCATAAAGAATTACGTAAACAAGCACGTATTACAGGTCATTTTAACAGCTTAGAATGGGAGCAATTTCGACAAAAGTGGGATGATATATATAATATCACGTACAAGAGTCACCCCAAACGATATACACCTGATTTGGATTGCTCAGTGTGCAACGGTATTGGTTGGTATATGGACAAACTTGACCTTCATGAAAGATGGGATTGGTGGGTGATTGGTGGCCGATGGGATGGATTACTCACAGGAAAGGAAGATATTGAACTGGAAAACACGTTAGAAAATAATACGATAGAATTTCAGGATTTACCAGATGGGTTAAATCCGTTATCTTTTATTACCCCTGATGGCATGTGGATTGATGATCCTTATCACACGATACTCGGAGATCAGAAAAATGAAAAAGAACTATGGAAAAAGGATATACAGAAACTTAAAGATACATATCCAAACACATATGCAGTAGCGGTAGATATCCACTATTAATATACCGTTTACATTAACTTGGTTATGAGTTCATCATTAACTAATCATATTTCTACGAATAGTCCTTACAATATAAAAAATAATACCAATAAAGGCTAAGAATGGAATGATAGCACCTGGTTGTGATATGAAGAGAAATAGATACATTAAGCCAATTCCATATAAGATTAACCTTCCAATTCGTTTAAAGGTTAAGTAAATGTTCATTGATCCGAAACTATCTTTTCCTTTTACTTTATCTTTAATTAGTAATGCACGTAAAGCATAGATAAGAAGAGCGCCTCCATAAACTATAAAAACAGTTATTGCCATTGTCCTCCGTCCCTTTCAAGGTTAAAAAATCATTAAACTATTGTTTAATGTATTAAAATTTGGTAAATTTATAGTACATTAGTTATATTTAACCATATAATAAAAATATTGTTTAGGGCAAACTTATTGAAAAATAAGGACGCAAAGCCATGGGTCTAAGGTTGCATACGTAACTACGACTGCCAGGTTGCACATTTCTTTAAAGAGGTAGTCCCTAACATTTTTATGTTGGGGACTTTTATTATGGATTTAAACAGTTAAAAAAGTGAGCTTAAATATTAAGGAGTGAAAATATATGTCACAGAAAACAAAAACAGACAGTAACCAAAGTACTAATGTTAATGATGTATTTGATGAAACTGAAGAGAACCTATATATTGAATTCCAAAAAATCGTTGAACATTTAAGTCAAGAAATTACCAGAAATGTTATGGCATCAATTGTATCAACACCGTTAGACGAAATATATAAGAAGTATGAAACATATATTCCCAAGCTTGAAAATTCAACTGAGAAGATTAAAATTGTATCTGATCAAATGTTAGAAACAAAACAAGATTTATATCAAAACATCTCAAAGCTTATCTTAGAAGTGAGTAATAGAACAATAGAAGACACTGTATTCACAAAATTAGAATCAATTAAAAATGAATATGAAAAGCAACTCCCTCTGATGGACAAAAATTCTAATGAATTACAAAAATTAATTAAAAAAATACAAGATACAAAAGTCGAATTATTTAATAACACTAAATCCATAATAGGGGAAGTTAGTAATAAGGTGATAGAGGAAGAAGTTTTAAAAAAATTTGATGAATTATATAAACAGTATGAAGTTCAATTACCAAAAGTCATAGAAACTAATGACCATATTGATAAATTGATAATCGAATTAAATGAAGCTAGAAAAAAAATATACTCGAATGTGAATGATCTCTATGATTCGTTATCCGATAAAATTGTAGATACTGTTAATGAAAAACTTAATGTGATTTATCAAAAATACAGCAAAAAAGTAGAAGAGCTTGATCAAAAACATGAGAGCTTACAAGAAGTAAATAGAGAGTTAAATAACACAAAAGTTGAGTTGAGAAGAAACGTCAATAATTATAAGTCGGAAATAGGTGCAATGAAAAAAGATATTGAATTGCTCCAAAATAACACAAATAAATTAAGAGAAAGCTTAGAGGAAAAATTAGATTTTCAAAATAAGATAATAATAGGGTTAGGCATAGTTGTGATCATTTCACTAGTTATCTAAGATAAATTGAAAGGAATTAATAATGGTTAAGCATAAAAATCAAATGAACACCTCTAACAAACATATAAAAAATTTAATATCTATAAAAAATAGACAGTTACTAAAGTATAGAATGAGGAATCATTTTCATGCCTTACAGGAAGAAATAAATAATACAATTAAGAAAATAAATTCGCAAGTCAACCATGAAAGTGCGAAACTAGTACACCCTATGCTGCAAGATTTAACAGCTCTTAGTTTTAAAATAAAAGAACTAACAGAAGGATTAGATAAGAAATTCGAATTATTTATCGTTGGTATGGGTAATTATGGAAAATCCACTTTAATCAATGCATTACTTGAACAGAATGTAGCTGATATGGATGTAAGACCAAAAACTTGGAAAGTTGACGTGTACGATGCCACTCTAAATGATGGGAATTGTTTAATTGTCTATGAAAATGGAGAAACAGATTACAAGTCTATTGAGGAGACCAAGCATTTTATAGATGAGGAAGAGCAAAAAACAAAACTGAGTAGAAGGACAGTTAAAGCCGAGTTAAAAAAAGTCTTGCCTGAATTAAAGACAAAAGAAGCGATTAAAGAAACGGAAGAATATCTTAAAAAAGAGTTTTTATACCAATCAAATGTAGTTGAAGTAAGATGGCCAATAAAGACTAACTATTTATCCCAAAAGTTTATGGTTGTTGATACTCCGGGTCTTGTTCAAGAAAACCTTTCTGGAGAGACAATTGTAAGTGTACAAAAATACTACCATAAAGCAGACGGAGTTATCTGGATACTTGATGCAACTAAGTTGGCTGCAAAGAAGTCCAAAGATATGATTGATGAACTAGAAAAATCATTAAAAAAAATCGGTGGAAAGACGGATAATATAATTACAGTTTTAAACCGAATTGATTTAGTAAGAAGAAACGGTGGAAAAGAAGCAGAAAACAAGGTTTTAACTGAAGCAAATAATGTATTTGGGAAACATTTTAAAAACTTTATATGTATATCCGCGAAGCAGGCTTTGGATAGTATTACTAATAATGATGGACAACAGAAAAAAGAGAGTGGTATCGAAAAACTAATTCAAGCTATAAATGCAAATTTCTATGAAAATGCACAAAAAATCCAACTTCAAAGTAGAGAAGTAGGGATTAAACAAATTTTACATAACGCGACAGATAATTCTTTTCCATTAAAGTTATATTTAAATAGATTGAGAGATGAACAACAAAAATATAATGATAGAAAAGAGTCTATTCTTTCCAAATATAATACAGTTAGGAAAAGTTATAAAAACAACCTGAAAGATATAATAGATACTTTTCTTCAAAATACTGAAATTCGTATAAATAATCATGCTCAAGTATTATTTGAGTTGGAGACTGACCATGAAAGAGAAAATTATATAAAAAATTACCTCTTCTGTCTTGAAGAATTACAACCCGAATTAGAAAATTTTCATAAATATTGGATCAACGAAATTGAAAGCTTGATGAAACAATTAGTTTATGAAGTAGTCTTTACAGAATATCAATATATTGATACAGACTCACTAAATAAAATGTTTGAAGATATTGATAAAGTTTCTCAAAGCAACCTGTCGTACAAACTTAATTCAACAACTTTAGAAACTGATGATCTGAGTTTTGTGTCGGGTGCAGGCTTTGCTGCAATTGGTGGGTTAATCTTTGGACCAATTGGTTTATTACTTGCAGGTCTTACAAGTGCTCTAGGGATTAATAAAGGAATAGCAAAATTGTTTAAAAGCGGTGGATTAAAAAGGGACTTAAATAAAGCAATAAATACACATGTAAAGGATGTGAAAAATTCAATCCTAGAGGATCTAGATTTAAAAAAAGAAAAAGCTAAAGACAACGTATTAAAAGATCTTAACAATTCTTTTATCAACCTACATGGTTCTTTTGAATCAAGTATTGAAATAGAAAAGTCCTTGAGTAATTTATATGAAGCTTTTGAGAAGCCACTTGTTTATCCGGACATAAAAACGATATTAGTTAATGACAAGCAAAAAATAGGCAAATTGAGGTGTAAAAATGGATAAAGTTCAAAATATAATAAAAGCTAAAGAGTCAATGGATCAATCTCCTTTAAGATATAAAATAAAAAATAACTTAAAAGCGCCTTTTGAAATAGATGAAAATTTTCTAAGGGATGAAGCTGATAAAATGAATAAGTTAATAGAAAACATGGATTCATCATTAAGGGTTGTTATAATGGGAGAAGTTAAGGCTGGAAAATCAACACTTTTAAACGCATTTTCTGGAAGTAATGTTTCTCCAACAGATATTGCAGAGGCAACAGGTACAATTATAGAAATTAAATATAGTCCTAAAGAATACGGAAAAATTACTATGGATAATAATATAATTGAGGATAATCCAGATGTAATCTATTCCGAATTACAAAATAATAATAATAACCAAAAGTTTTTTGAGAATTGTATTAGTGTTGAGTTTGGCTTCCCGTTCACAAACTTAAAAAATTTCACATTGGTTGATACACCGGGCTTAGAAACTATCACTGAAGAAAATTCAAACCGAACAAAAGATTATATAGCTAATACAGATGTTGTACTATGGGTTTTTAATGGACATCATCTTGGTCAGGCAGATATTGAAGAAGCATTAATTGAAGTAAATCGTTTTGGTAAACCAATTATAGCAGTCATAAACAGAATAGATGAGATGGACGAGGATCCAGAAATTCTAAAAGAATATTTAGATGAAGAAATTGGGATGTTTGTTGAAGAAATCATACCTCTCTCTGCTTATAAAGCTAACAAGGCAGTACAATCAAATGATACTAATTCATTAAAAGATTCAGGATTTACTCATTTGATGGAATACATTAATAGTAATATAAGTTCAAATTCAGATGAAATAAAAAATGATGTAATTATAAAATCAGCTAAAGCCTTATTAAATAGAGACCTACTTATCCATGAAGAGTATATAAAAACACTTGGCTTTATTCAAGAGCAAGTGGAAAGGATAGATAAAAAGATAAATATGTATAGTGATAGAATTCATAAGCATATACTATACCAGTTCGAAACATGGTATAAAAATGAATTTCTCTCAGTTGAAAGAGAAGATCTTAAAAACAAAATTAAACAATCTGGAATCTTTAATTTAAAGAATGATAAAAAGGAAGTAGATTATCAGCTGCAGTCTATATTTTCAGAAGAATATATATCCGAGAAACTAAATAAAAAAATAAATAATTTAGATGAACTTTATATTGATGAGTGGAAAGAAGCTGTTGAGAAGGTGAAAAATGAGGTTCAGATAGAACTAAATGAATTTAAAAATGAAGCTGAGAAACAATTAGAATTGAAACTTAATAATAACTCTGGATTAAAGGATGGAGAGTCGGACTTATTAAGTGGTGCTTCAAAAGGGGCATGGTTAGGCGGAGCGACTGGGGCTGCCTCAGCATTTTATGCAGCAGCATTAGGTCCAGCAGCCACTACTGTTACAGCAGGTATGGCAGTAACTGCTTTTTTACCTCCCATGTTGTTAATTGGTGTAACAATTGGAGCAGTTTCTTCCGCTTTAAAATTCAAATCAGAAAAAAGCTTAGCTGAGAAAAATATTGATGATATTTTTATAAGTGCCAAAGAAGAACACAAAAATGAACTCTTTAATTCAATAAGTGAAAAATATATAAAGCAAAATGAACAAATTAAAGAAAATATTAATTCCTTAATTATTAAATCATTTTTGAACGAAGTAGAATCTGAAGAAGTAATATCTTTAAAAATTCAATTAGAAAAATATCTTTTTGAGACTAAAAAAACCATCGAAGAGTTTAACTTAATTGAGGCTTAACATCAAAAAATTAAAAAAAGTTAAGAATAAACCTCCTGGTTTTTGGAGGTTTATTCTTAATGTTAAATAGATGGAGGCTTATATATGAATAGTGTGACGCTAGCTGAGTCGTTACTAGTAATGAATAAGGAGTCATTAAGATTTTATTATACATTAGTACATGACTCCAATATTGTAAAAATGTTAATTCCCTTTGCAAAAGAAAAAATGAATAAAAGTGGTAAATCAGAAATAATGGAAATGGTTAATAAAAAAACTAATAAATATAAATATACTCCTAATTCTCATTTGCACAAAATGCTATTGAGAGAGTTCGAGGATTTATATAAAATTCCATATAGAAAATTATACACTAAACAGGATGCAGCAGATCAGTGGGATAGAATTATCAATGCTATGTATTATGAAATGAAAAAGAAAAATAAGAAGTTTGCTGCTTATACTTGTAACGAAAATACTCCTATTGAGCAAATTATAAAGTTTCAAATGCATAACTTAATAGAATCGATAGAAGATCAAGAGCTAACTGATGAACAGTTACATCAAATTGGTGATTCTTTAGAAAAGTTTCTACAAGAATTACCCGAGAAACAACAGAAGCAAATTGCTGAAAAGTTAGGAATTAACGAAATAACCAGTTCTTCAATTCGTCAGTTAATTGTCACTAATGGGTCGGCAGTAGTTTTTGTTGCAATTGTACAAGTTGCAGGTTTTGCATTTTATACAACATTAACAACTATAATAGCCGGAATATTTGGTTTAATAGGTATAACCCTCCCATTTACAGTTTATGCAACATTGACATCCGCTGTTGCAGTTATTGCTAATCCGTTATTTGTCATTCCCACTCTTCTTATAGGAGGTGGTGGAGTTCTTAAATGGCAAAATAATAAATTGAGGCAAGCGATTGCACCAGTGGTTATAATGCAAATAATGCTTGGCGCTAATCCGACAATGAAGCCAGATTGGGAGGCTTTTTTAGATGGATAAGGAACAATGGAGAACTTTTATTAATTTATGGGAATCCGGGGACTATGATAATGCAGTTAAATTACCTCTTGAAAATCAAGAACTAGGAAGTAGCGCGGTAATAGATAAACTATTTAGAAAGGATTCTTCAACTTCTACTTTGATAATAGGGATCTCATTAATTGATATATTTTATGACTATTTAATGGTTAATCCCGATGTTATCGATGCAATTAATTTTGCAAGAGCAGAAGATTTAGCTAACTTCTTCTCATTTCAACAGTTCGCTGAAGGTTTTGATTTTGAAAATGTGGGAGAATTATCTCGATTAAAAGGATACACTGCAGAAAACTTAGTTGCGTTAGAGTTGCAAGGTAAGGGCCATGATATAAGTTTTCCAGAAACCTCAAATCAAGAAGGTTTTGATTTAATTGTCGATGGACAGCCTTTTCAAGTTAAATGTTTATCTGAGCCGAGTGGAGTGTACGAACATTTTCAAAAATACCCGGATATCCCTGTTATAGCTAATAAAGAACTTATGGAAACCTTAGACGATCACCCATTAGTGTATGGGACAGAGGTTTCAAACCAATTAGTAATAGAGACAACAAATAATTCATTAAAACATGCAGCTGAATTAGGGAAACTTGATATTCCGATTATTACAATGGCTGTATCCAGTTTATCAAATGGCTATAAGATAATAGCTGATGGATTGGAAGTCCGTCTTGCAAGCCTTAACATTGTTAATGAAACAGTTTCTAGAAGTGTCGCAGCTTTTGCCGGTAAGGGAATTGGAGTTGTTATTGGTCCTGCATTTGGACCAGCAGGCCTTGTAGTGATGCCAATGTTCTTAGGACTCGCAGGTGCATTCAACGGAGGTAAAATAACAAGTCAAGTTAAAAAGTTATATACTAGAAAAGAAAGAGAACTTGTATTAAACAATTTATACGATCTAGTCAATAAGGTATTAGAGGCTTTACCAAAAAAAGAAAAGCAACGCGAAGACACCTTTACTAAAGTAAAACAACGAATTACTAATCATCAGGTATTGAAGCACATTTCACATTTATTAGATAATAAACATGAAGAAAGGCAAAAGTATTCATCTAATAAAAGAAAAGAATTAGAAAAATGGCTTGATAAGATTTCAAAAAAATTTGATATTGAAACAGATACTTATCATATATTAGATACTGTTATTAGAAGTCAAGTGCATCCTCATATTTATCAAGATGAATTAAAGACATTAGGTCACAGTTATAGAAAATTACTTAGTATATAAAGCTTTTGGTCTAACAAAACTTTAAACATTTAAAAAACAAAATGAGTGAACAACCAATGGCTGTCGACAAATTAGGAAGCCGTTGGATTACTTAAACTAGTTAAATATTATATACCTAGTATTATTCCTAATTCATCAAAGATTCTCCTCCTGATGTCTTCTGGTAAAGGGATAGAAAATAAAGGAATCTTGGCTAATTAGTTTTTTTTAAAAAAAGTAAAATGGAAGTTGTTTTTATTAAAATACAAGTACAAATGCTCAAAATACATAATGCAATAAATGAAGGTAAAGATTATTACGAAGCTACAAGAGGGCATTGGGAATCGCACACGTACGTAATATAGTTTAAAATATATTATTGGGATTAATAAGGGATAGGTTTTTTGTGCGTATAAACCACTAAAATGGCATGTGTTGACTAATGGACCGGAGAAGGGGAGAAGTCACTTTGAAGGAGAAAGAAATTTACTCAACATAATTAACGTTATGTGAATTAGGCGGCAAGAGTTTTAAAAACAAACCTTTTAGTATTCTTTTTTACTAAATGAAATAACACACCCTGTCTGGCTAGAGTAGGTATGGGATTATTTCATTTACTGTTTAGCTACTGCACATCTTGCGGGTGATTATACATAGAGAGGATCAGCTACAGCTGATCCTCTCTTATTTATTATTCCCTTTATTTGAGTTGTAATTTAGATTAATATGTTGAATTTTGGAGGTCTTTAACAGTTATGGTCGAACTATAATAATAAATAAGAAATCACATGTCCCTGTAACCTTTTTAAAAGAATAAGAGGAAATCGATGAAGAAAGAGTTGTAAACTAACATCTTGATGTAATGACACGTTACAGTGGATCTATTAGCAATTGAAATCGATTGTTAGAGACCATTAACAATTGTGCCAGAAGGCAATAAACTTACGATTAAGTTTGCAAGAATATTAGATTACACAACAGTCCATTATAAAGCTCAATAAAAAAGTATTAAGAAAGGGGAAGTTATCTCATTATGTTAATCTGTTCAACTTGCAATAGTGATTTTTCTGAGATTCCTTTTGAATCAGTGAAAAAAGATTATAAATATTGTTGTTATGATTGTATCCCTGGCAATGAAAAAGAAGACTTTTATTTTATGGACTACGTAGATATTGTTACTGCTTATAGAAATTTTGATAAGGATTTTAAGAAACTTATCTCTTATGGAGATAGGGTTAATTTATCAAATGACATAGAATTTTCACTTTCAAATTACCAAAATATTTATTGGGGAGATGATGAGGGGGAGTATTTGCAAAAATTACTTTCAAAAAACTTATGTAAAACTCCTAAAACTTTTTGAAGAAGTTAATAAGTGGGTACCTACTCCATTAGTTTTTCCAGCAGTATATTTAGAATGGGATTATATTGAAAATATATCAAAAGATATTAAAGAAAAATTCATGGAGTATTTAAGTGATTTATTGATGAAGTTGGAATATATGGTGTCTTAGGGTCTAATTATACGTCAGGAAAAGACAGAGGTAGATGGGGTGAAGTTTACGCTTATGATCAGCCAAGGTTATTGTTCTTTGAGGAAAATCAAGACAGAAAAGAATTTGAAGAAGAATATGGTGATAGTATAGAAAAGTATGTAAAAGATTTATTTATGTTTGTTGACACCAATGCAAGATTTTGTGAGCTGTGTGAATGGTTTGAAGACGAAGAAGAATTTAGTTATGATGATAAATTAAACATCTATGTCTGTGGTCAAAGCATGAGATGCAGTTAGTATTTTCGAAATAGATTTTTATCTTTTCTAAGATAATGAAACAGGGGTAAGAAAGTTATTCCGAAGAATATAGAAAAAAATTGCGTTTAAACTAAAGCGAAATATATCTCAAGCTATCCTCCTATGAATTAGAGTGTCGTATAGTGTGTGCCATATAATTGACCTTGTACAGGATCTATCAAATTATCAAAGAACATCAAGTAGCAACCTGTTTGTTATGTTCTCTTGTGTAAATTCAACTTTTTTAGAGGATTTATCAAAATTATTATTATAGAATTAATCAATATATTTATATTTAGACAAAATGGATAACCCAGACAATTGTAGTAAATAATGAATTATTCATTATCATATTAAATTCGACTGCTTAGTTTTATTCATTAAGTTAGGGTGTGAGTACTCAAATGAAAAAAGCATTTTCTAAAGAGGTTATTAATCAACTAAAATACTATGTCTATATTTACTCGGACCCTGAGACAGGTGAAATTTTTTATGTTGGAAAAGGCAAAGGGAATAGGGTCTTCTCTCATTTAAAAGACCTAAATAATAGAGAAAAAAACAATACTATTCAACGTATATATGATAAAGGCCTTAACCCTAAAATAGAAATTCTTACGCATGGATTAGAAGATGAGCATACAGCACTAAAAGTAGAAGCAGCAATAATTGATTTAATCGGGAAAGAGAAGCTAACAAATAGAGTGCGTGGATGGCAAAGTGGTGTTTTTGGAAGAGTAGAAGTTAATAAGCTTATTTCTCATTACGAACGTGAGAAAGTATATATATGTGAGCCCTCCATTTTAATTCGTGTCAATAGGTTATTCCGTTATGGAATGTCTGACATTGAGCTTTATGATGCCACAAGAGGTATATGGAGAATAGGACATGATAGAGAAAAGGCACATTTTGCATTTGCAGTATTCGATGGAATTGTACAAGAGGTATACGAAATTCAGGCTTGGTTTAAAGCGGGGAGTACGTTTAATACCAGGGGTTCACTAGGCGATAACGAAAGATGGGAGTTTGTTGGTCATAAAGCAGTTCAGAGTATCAGAGAAAAGTATATAGGGAAATCAGTTGAACATTACCTGAACAAGAATGCTCAAAATCCACTTAAGTATGTAAATATTAAAGAAGGAAGCTAGAAGTTAAAAAACTATATTTTTTCCTGAATTTATTAAAAGTATGATTCTATAACTTAATAAGTTTGAAACTTATCTGATAAATTAAAGATGATTAATGAGGTGATAATACTATGTTTATTATAGATAAAAATAATAATAGAATCGCAAAGTTACAACAGAAATCTTTTTCAGAACTAGGATTTCGAGAAAGAGATCACCTGCAGGAATGGGTTGCTAATAATACAGAATCATTGGGTGAGGACCTTCTAATTATACAAAAAGAATTTAATGGTTTTAATGACACAAATGAAAGATTGGATCTATTGGCCTTAGATAAACAAGGGAATTTAGTAGTAATTGAAAACAAACTTGATGACTCTGGTAGAGATGTTACATGGCAGGTGTTAAAGTATGCTTCTTATTGTTCAAGCCTTACAAAGGAGCAAATTAAAAGTATATATCAAGATTATTTAAGTAAAAACTCTAATCAGCAGAATGCAGAAGAAAATTTAAAAGATTTTTTTGAGGTCGAAGATTACGAAGAGATAGTTATAAATAAAGGTTTAACACAAAGGATAATTTTAATTACAGCAAATTTCAGAAAAGAGGTAACTTCCACTGTATTATGGTTAATGAATTATAAATTAAGGATACAATGCTTTAAAGTTACACCTTATCAACTTGAGGACCAATTATTCTTAAATTTCGAACAGATAATTCCAATGAAAGATGCAGAAGAATACGTAATTAATATGGCAGAAAAAAACCAAGCTGACATTAGTATACAAGAGGAATCAAACTCCCGGCATAATACAAGAATTAAATTTTGGCAAACCCTTTTATCAAAAATGAATGAAGTTACTGATTTATTTAACAATATAAGTCCTTCAAAAGATAATTGGATTGGAACTGGAACTGGCATTTCATCTGTTTCCTATAACTTTGTCATGTCTAGAAGTTACGCAAGAGTGGAAGTATATTTGCAAAGGCCCGAGAAAGAAGAGAATAAATTCATCTTTGATGAGCTGGAAAAATTTAAAGAGGACATTGAAACGGATTTTGGAGATGCTCTTATTTGGGATAGGATTGATGATAAGAAGGCATCTAGAATAAAATATCAAAAGGACGATGTAAACGTTTTTAATGAAGATGATTGGCATAAAATGATTAACTTTATGGTAGATTCTATGTTAAAACTTGAACAAGCATTTAGGAATCCAATTTTTGAGGTTAGAAAGAAATTAATAGAAAAATTGTAAAGCAAGTTAATTGAAAACATATGAACGAAGAGGTGAGCATATTAACTGGAGGTGTCAATGTGCAATACCTAGTTAAAACCGTTGATGGTAAAACAATATTATTGGATGCAAAGAATGAAGTCGAGGCGAAAAAACAGGTACAAGGGAAAATTGAAAAGGTAGAAAAATTTATGGGGTTTAAGACACTCCCACCCAAACTTAACAGAGGAGACAGGAAGCATAAGTGAGGAGTATGCCATCTCCCCATTATCTGAACGCGTGCCGATATTTTACCGATCCTGTTTAATTAGATAAAATAAACTCTGAATAGTAAATTCGCAAAACATTGATATAGTAATAACTTTGAAACTACTCCCAAAAACTTTGATTAATATAATCAGGTCGAATTGTTGTGACTGCTAAACTAAATGTAACAGTTTCCGCTTGATAAGATTTAACACTTCTTGTCCATTAAGACTCTGGTGACTCTCCAAGAGATCCAGGAAAAAAACTAATTTTTCTTCTTAGACACTAGATA